>JBDHVO010000195.1:0-2513 GCA_039809675.1 Proteocatella sp. | reverse complement strand
CATCCACAATAATTCATACTGGGTCGGGGATGATTATATAGGTGCTGGGGTAGCTGCCCATTCTAAAATAGGAAACCGCAGGTTTTCAAACGTTTCTGACATCGATGATTACCTTAAAAAAAATCTGGCCAGCAATGGCTTTCTCCAAGCTGTAGATGAAGATTCTATTGAGGTCTTAAGCAGCAAGGATGCTTATAACGAGCTTATCTTCCTAGGCCTCAGACGTAACGAGGGGATTCTATTATCCGACATAAGTCACTCTATAGACAAGCTCAAATACTGTGCAGAATTTTCAGGAATGATGGATATTGAAGAAATCCACTTGAAGGTTTACCACGCTATCCGCCAGATGGTTGCCGAAGACCTCCTCAGCATAAGCGACAAAAAAATTTCCCTTACCCAAAAGGGCAGGGAAATCAGCAATACTGTCTTTACCAAGCTTATGCTTTAAGGAGCCTTTGGCTCCTTTTTTTGTTGCCTTGCTTCAGTTACAGCTTCCTTAGAAGCATTTCCGGATTAACGCTGTATCTCAGAGCATTGTCTTTGTTAATAAGAGCCTTCTTGTAAAGCTCCAAAATAGAGCTGTCCATAGCCACCATACCCTCAGACCCGCTAGACTGGATTACATTATCTATTTGGTTTATTTTGCTGTCTTTAATCATATTTCTGATAGCATTGTTAACAAGCATTATTTCAAAGGCTGGTACAAGACCACCTCTCTCAGAGGGGATCAGCTGCTGGGACACTACCGCCCTAAGCTCCATAGAAAGCTGGACCCTTACCTGCTGCTGCTGGTCTGCAGGAAAGACATCTATTATCCTGTCTATACTTTTGGCAGCTCCAATTGTATGAAGGGTTGACAATACCAGTTGTCCTGTTTCAGATGCTGTTATGGCAGTCTGGATGGTTTCAAAATCCCTCATCTCTCCTATCTGAATGACATTCGGAGCCTGCCTGAGGGCTGCCCTCAAGGCACTTTGGTAATTACTTGTATCATGTTCAATTTCTCTTTGACTAACTATGCTTTTGTCATGCCTGTGGATAAACTCTATGGGATCCTCAATCGTAATCACATGAGCATGACGATTTTTGTTTATTTTATCCACAATACTTGCAAGAGTTGTGGATTTCCCGCTGCCTGCAGAGCCTGTGACTAGGACAAGGCCTTTTTTTATTTTCCAAAGCTCCGTTACTGCCTCTGGTATCATTTTTTCACGAGGATCTGGAAGCTCAAAGGAAACAACCCTTACAACTGCTGCCCGAGATCCCCTTTGCCTGTATACAGAGCAACGAAACCTCCCTGTTTCCTTGATTGAAAAAGAAAAATCATCATCACCAGTAGCCTCGATTTTATTCATGGCTCTTCCAGCTATCTTGTATACCTGGCCAATCAGTTCCCTTGTAGTGTCAGGAATTAATGGCTCCCCCTCCTGCTCTCTTACATTGTTGTTTATTTTAAAGGCTACAGCGCAGCCCGCTACTAAAAATATATCTGATGCTTTTTTTTCAATCGCACTATTAAGTATGCTTCTAATCTCCATATTAACCATCCCAGACAATATAATTTTCCTCTTCCCAGTGAGATGTGTCCATGACACCTTCATTCTCTACCCTTATATTATCATCCAGATCCAGAGTAAAATCAACATAATAGGCTGTATTTTCAGTGATTTTTGTTTCATAAGAAAATTCAAGAGACTTATCAGCGAAGCCCCTCAGGCTTAGACCCTGGAATTCTCCCATCAAATCTTGAACCCTGTCCCTGTCAAATGCCCCTTGCCCCTTCGTATAAGAGCTCCCGTCAGCCCTTAAGCTTATAGAGCTGCCCACAAGGACAGCAACTGTCCTTTCATAATTACCCCTGGCATAATAGTATTTTTGATTAAATTCAATATTTCTACTAGCAAAGCTGTTGTCTGCCCTTGCTGTTGTAAACGCCAGGACTGCCAGGGTAGTATATATGAGTATAACAAGGGCTATGCCTATGGGCAGAATAAAACCGCTTACCTTTCCCATCCTTCCACCTATCTAATAAATTTACTGGTTTCAACCTCTACAAGGTCCTCAATATTTCCCGCCTGATCCTTACCACTTATTTTTATCTTTATTTTATAGAGGGCTCCCTTCGAAGCCTTTTGTCCAGAAATCCCACTTGTAACCTTAAATTCTCTTTCTTTATTGCTCCAGATTTTTATGACCCTTTCCTCAGATTTTTTTTCTCCAGCAAAAATCCCTTCATCACCGCCAGTCTCCTCAGGAAGCTTTGCAATAATCTCCTCGAGTCTTTCCTGGGCAATGTTTACAGCAAGGGTTTTATTTTCACTGGAATATGATATTTTTGAGGCTAGTGAAAAAAGATTCATGGCAATAGCAGCTGCTATAACAAAAGAAAGAAGGGTTATAAGAGCTGAAAACAAAAAGCTATAAGCCCTGGCTGTTTTTTCCATTTAGCCCTCCCTCAGGGTTTTTATTACCGTATTTTCGCCACTTGTCAGGGTGATTTCAATAAGATC
>JBDHVO010000194.1:0-2536 GCA_039809675.1 Proteocatella sp. | reverse complement strand
GTGGAGCTGTGGCCACAGTTCTTGTGCAAAATGGAACCCTCAGGGTTGGAGATGCTGTTGTGGCCGGAGCAACCTACGGCAGGGTAAGAGCCATGATAAACTATAAGGGCAACAGGACTGGTAAGGTGGGGCCTTCAACAGCTGTAGAAATCCTTGGTCTTAACGAAGTTCCCCAGGCTGGAGACCAGTTTGTTGTAGTTGAAAGTGACAAAAAAGCAAGAGAGATAGCAGATACAAGAAAAGAAAAACTAAGAGAAGAATACATGAGAGCAACCTCCAAGATTCACCTGGAAGATCTTTTTAACCAGATGAAGGAAGGGGAAGTGAAAGAGCTAAACCTTATAATAAAGGCTGATGTTCAAGGCTCAATAGAGGCCCTCAAGGGTTCTTTGGAAAAAATCAGTAATGAAGAGGTTACCGTAAGAGTAATCCATGGTGGTGTTGGAGCTATTACAGAATCAGATATAATGCTGGCATCTGCATCAAATGCCATAATAATCGGATTTAATGTAAGGCCTACTCCTGGCGCAGCAGTGCTTGCAGAAAGAGAGCAGGTTGATATTAGAACCTACTCAATAATCTACCAGGCTATTGAAGAAATAGAAACAGCAATGAAGGGAATGCTTGCTCCTGAATTTGTTGAAGAACAGCTGGGTATGGCTGAAATCAGAATGGTATTCAAGGTGCCTGGAGCGGGAATGGCCGCAGGATCCTATGTAACCAAGGGTAAGATCCTAAGGAATGCCCAGGTAAGGCTTGTTCGTGACGGAGTTGTAATCTATGACGGCAAAATTGACTCCCTAAGAAGATTCAAGGACGAGGTCAAGGAAGTTGCAACAGGCTATGAATGCGGTATAAGTCTTGAAAAATATTCAGATATTAAAGAGGGAGATATTATTGAAGCTTACCATATGAAGGAAATAGCGAGATAAATCCCGGAATAGAGGTGGAAGATGGCTTATCCAAGAACCAAACGAATAGCTGAAGAAATAAGAAAAATCATCAGCCAGATGCTGTATGAGGGTCAGATTAAGGATACTCATATTAGTAATTCAAAATCTCTAATCTCTGTAACATCAGTAGAGGTTGTTAGAGACCTTAGATATGCGTATGTATATATAAGTGTTCTGGGCAATGATGCAGAGGTAGTCCTTGAAGGGCTAAAAAATGCTGCAGGCTATGTAAGGAGAGAAGTTGGTAAAGAATTAAAAGTAAGGTATACTCCTGAAATAGTATTCAGGCTGGACTACTCAATTGAAAAAGGGGCTTATCTAAGCAAGCTTATAAGCGATGTAAATAAGCATGACAAGCCTGAAGCTGATGAAGCAGATGAAGATATAGATATAGAAACAGAAACAGAAGAGGAATTTAAAGATTAATGAAAGAAGTAATACAAAGTATCGGTCTGGGCAGAAACTTTGTTGTAACATCCCACGTTAACCCTGATGGGGATAATGTGGGTTCTTCTGTTGCAATGACAAAATTTTTGCAAAATATCGGCAAAAATGCAATTCATGCCCTTAGTGATGAGATTCCTGAGAATCTTAAATTTTTGCTTAAGAACCACAAAATATTTACAGACAAAGAAGAAATACTGGAGCATTTCGGCGGTGAAGCCTATGCTCTTGTAGTTCTTGATAGTGCGGAGAAATCTCGTGTAGCTGTGGATATGCAAGTCTATGATAAGGCTCAGCTTGTAATTAACATAGATCACCACGTTAGCAACACCATGTATGGAGATTTGAATTATGTACTTCCTGAAATAAGCTCAACCTGCGAGGTTGTTACAGGCATATTCAAGGCCGTAAACGACAAAGCCATAGATGAGCCTGTGGCAACAGCAGCCTATACTGGCCTCTCGACAGACACAGGTAACTTTATGTTTCAGTCAGTGAGTGCTGAGACCTTTCGAGCGGCTGCTTTTTTAACTGAAAAGGGGGCTGACAGGACCCTTGTAGCCGACGAAATTTATAGAAGTATAAGTCTGGAGCTAAGGATGCTGACCAAGCTCCTTCTTGAAACATTTACAATAGAAAACGAAATAGGAATCATGCTTATGACCGGCAAAGCCCTTGCAGAAGCGGGAGTTGCCTATAAAGATACTGAAAGCATGGCAAACCTGGGGGTGGATACAAGGGGTGTTGAGGTAGGAATTTTAATAAAAGAAAATGGACCGGACCTCTACAAGATCTCTCTGCGCTCAAAGGGGACAGCTAATGTATGTGAAATAGCTGCAAATTTTGGCGGAGGTGGCCACCACAACGCTGCAGGCTGCACCATGCATGGAAAGGCCGAGGATATAAAAAAGCAGCTCCAGGATTTATCGGAGCTTCAGTTAAAAAAGGACAGGCTCTATGCTTAAAGAAGGATTTATAAATATTCTTAAACCAACAGGAATGACCTCAAATGATCTTGTTGCCAAGCTTAGAGGTATGATAAAAAAAGGCTGTGGAGAAAAAATCAAGGTAGGCCACACTGGAACCCTTGACCCTAATGCTGCCGGAGTTATGCTCATTGCTATAGGGTCTGCCACAAA
>JBDHVO010000193.1:0-2540 GCA_039809675.1 Proteocatella sp. | reverse complement strand
TATTTGGAAAGTATCTCAACAATAAAAACACCACACAAGTGCAAAGTGATATTTCAAATTTGCATCAAAAAATAGTAAAGCTCAAGCATCGTGAGGAAGAACTAAAAGCACTTTTCAAACGGCTCTATAAAGATAATGTGTTGGGTAAAATTCCGAATGAAGTATTTCGAGCCTTGAGCCAAGACTACCTTGACGAGCAAAAAGAAGTAGCCATTGCTATCCCAGAGAAAAAAAAAGAGCTGGAAAAACTCAAAAGCAGCATCGCCAATGTAGATTTATTTATAGCCAAAGCCAAGCAGTATCCGGAAATTCCAGAGTTGACTTCAGAAATCCTACACCTGTTTATTGATAAAATTGTGGTTGGTGAAAAGTCAGAACGATACTCAAGAACAGCATTTCAACAGGTAACAATTTATTATCGTGATGTTGGATTACTGGATTTAGCTGATACACAGGCACTACAAAGGGAATTAGGCGTGGCATAGGAATAGCAAAAGGCAGACAGCTTTCACCCAGCTGTCTGCCATAATGCAACAAAACTATTGAATTAAAAATGTTTCCCTGTAACACGGTGATTAATGTGGTTCACTCCTTTTTTACATTGTATCAATATGAGTTCTAATTTGCTTATTCTTTTCTGGAAGCTGGGCTAAAATTATTGCAGCAAAGATAATCGTACAGCCTATAAGCTCTCGGGCGCTAAGAATTTCCTTAAGGAAAAGAAAACCCGTTAAAGCAGCGAAAACCGATTCAAGACTCAAAATAAGAGAGGCTATTGTAGGGTCAGTATCTTTTTGGGCGACAATTTGCAGGGTATATCCAACTCCGCTTGAAAGGATTCCTGCGTACAGGATAGGCTTGAGTGAGATCCATATACTATAAAAATCGGGGCTTTCAAGGATGATTGAAGGGATAATACTGACTATGCCGACAATTAGAAACTGAATACATGACATCCTCACTCCATCAACCTTGGGGGAGAAGTAATCAATAACAAGAATGTGGAAGGAATAACAAATGGCACACAGAAATACAAGAAAGTCACCCTTACCAATTGTAAACGACTCAGTGATAGATAAAAGATAAAGGCCTATAGCGGCAGCCGCCACGCAAATCCACATTTTTGTACCAACCTTTTTGCCAAGAAAGAGACCAAAAATTGGCACAATAACAACATAAAGAGTAGTTATAAATCCTGCCTTGCCAGCTGTTGTGTAAAGAAGGCCGACTTGCTGGAGTGAGCCAGCAATGAAAAGAATGGCCCCGCAGGAAAGTCCTCCTAATATGAGTAGCTTCTTTTCACTTTGATTCATTTGTTTGTAAGTCCCTGCAGATTTTTTCTGATTATCAAGAAATACTATTACAACAAGCAAAAAAATGGTTGCTATAATGTTTCTTACAGCGTTAAAAGTAAATGGTCCGATATGCTCCATTCCGACACTTTGGGCGACAAATGCCGACCCCCAGATAAAAGCAGTAAGAAGGAGCAATAGATTTCCCTTTAATTTTGATTTCATTGTTTCTCCTTAAAATATGTATTTTATTTATCTTATCATAAATATCGAAATTTGAGCAGGCAAATAAAATAATTTGCAAATATAATTATTGTAAGCCTATGAACTTGGCAAAACATTGACATTTCAATGTATAAAATCTATAATGTTCTATGAGGTCTTATAGACTCAAATATTATCCAAGTATATAAAGCCAGATTAGTATTTCTTTAAATAAATACTAATATTTACTTATAAAAATAAAAGCCAAGGGGAAACGATGTGACACACAACAAAAAAAGTATTAATAAGCAAGATAAAACAAAGAAAAATTCTAAAAGTTCGCCAGCTTTTAGCTCAGCAGGGGCAAAAAGAGGCAGACCCAAGACAGTAAAACCTGTAAAAGGCCCTAGCAATGTAAAAATATCAAGCCCTCTAAAAAAACCAAAGGATACTAAGGACGATTTTGTAAAACAAAATATAATAGCGCTTTTCCTCTTATCATTTGGTATGGTTTTTTTATTGTCCATAACGACAAATGCCCTTGGCTCACTGGGGGTATTTATTAAATCAATCCTCCTTGGGCAGTTTGCCCTTATTGCTGTTTTTATGGCACTTGCTATGATATTTGTTGGAGCAGCAAGACTTGTATATAATACAAAATTCAGTCTAAAATCCATAAGCCCGCTAATGATCGTACTTTTATTTACTGCAACAATAATTTTTTACGGAGCATTGAATTCTGCTAAGGTTCAGGCTGAGAGCCTGACCTTTATCCTCCTAAGAGCTGTATTTGTTGAATCGGTTGTGGGAGACAATATCGGAATAATACCCTACGCAGCCACCTTTGGACTAATCAGGCTTTTGGGCAGGCTTGGGATGATTATTGCATCCCTCACAATGTTCCTGTTTGTAGGAGTGTATTACTTTAGACTCACATTCTCAAAGCTAGGAGATGTAAGCAGCCTCCTTGCAAAAGAAAGTAAAAAAATGGCTGGAAGCATTAAGGATAGGGCTGTAGACTTTGTAACAATTGATGAAGACAAA
>JBDHVO010000192.1:0-2616 GCA_039809675.1 Proteocatella sp. | reverse complement strand
GTGTCAGAAGATATTTCAGAAAACTTCTTAAATTAATTCCCTGTCTTAGCTCAATAATTTAGAAAGAGCTTGGGTGTCACATTTGTGATTTCAAGACAATATACTTAAGTATTCTTAAATATTCAGTCTTAATTTAAGTATTTGTTACCTGCTTTCAACTTTTCTTATAAATTTTTTTTTATTATTTTTAGAAAAAAAATATCCTTCAATTGCGAGTTGTTTGTAAATTAACAACTTGCAGACCAATTGAAATTTTCGTTTTCCAAAAACCGTCCGTATATACATAATAGTCTGTCATTTAATTTATCACTTAATATAAATTGTTACCACTTTGTAATATTTCGCCTCAAAAGCCTTGAAACTTCGTAAATTTTTTGGTAGAATCTAAAAAGTCAACAGATAACTGACGAAAAACATAGGTAATAAAGATAAAAGAAAAAGGAGAAATTTTAATGAGAAAACTAACCCTTTTTGCTTTGATGCTTGTTCTGATGAGTGCACTTTTTGCTCAGGTCTGCCTTGCAGATGAAAAAGAAACACTTCCATCAACGACCGAAATTTCAGAGGGAACTGAAAACAACAATACTATTTCACAAGAGGTTGATTCAAGTACAGAAGCCGATGAACCAAAAACATATGGCCCTGTTAGCGAATACGAGATTAATCTTGCAAAGATGAATGGAAAAGATTCCACTACACCAGAGCAGGATAATGTTAAAGTAAAAAAACTAAATGCAGTTAAAGCTTTTGTAAAAAGCAAAAATCCTGGTCTTAGCGATACCGCTGTAACTAGAGTGGCTGAAGCAGCCATGCGGGCTAACGAAAGAAACCAGTTGGACCTATCACTTATACTTGCTGTAATGTGGAAGGAAAGTACCTTCAATGCAGGTGCTTATAATTCTATCTGTTTTGGGATTATGCAGATCCACAAAAACACTGCAAAAGGCTTTGGCTACACCATAGCTGATATAAAGGACCCTTACAAAGCAGCCGACCTGGGAGCTAAAATACTTAAGGGACATATACAAAACTACAATAACCCTGTACTGGGACTTACAGCCTACAATGCAGGTTCTGGTAATGTAAACAGAGGGAACTACAACACTGCTTATGCTAGCAATGTTCTTCAAAAACAAAAGGCTATTCAAACTTTTTTAGATAGCCAAATGCAAAATGCCTAATAAAACATATAATTAAAATATAGTTAAGTTGACACGAAAAAGAGAACGATAAACGTTCTCTTTTTCAATTTTATTCTTCTCCAAATTTATTGTCTATTAGCTGGGCAAGTACCCTGATTGCTTCCTCCGCATCTTCGCCTTCTGCTGTCAAAACCAGCTGGCTCCCGTATCCAATTCCTGCAGATAAGATTCCTACTATACTTTTGGCATTTATTGACCTTTCTTTGAATTCAATAAAAATGCTGGATTTGAATGAGCTCGCCTTTTTTACAAATTCTGAGGCTGGTCTGGCGTGCAGCCCGGTTTTGTTTTTTACACTGATTTCTTTTTTTACCATTAGAAAGCTCCTTAATATTATTTCTTTATTTTTTTAGAAGATGCATCCTTCTCCCCATTGCATCAGCACATGCTTCAACAATGACCTCGGAGTAGGTTGGATGGGCATGTATTGTTGCAACAATTTCATCTGTCGTCAATTCATTTTGCATTATTACTGAGATTTCGTTTATCAGCTCTGTTGCCTTCGTCCCGACAATATGAGCACCAAGAATTTGACCATGTTCTTTGCTTGCAATTATTTTTATAAAGCCAGATGATTCTCCATAGGCAAGGGCTCTTCCATTAGCTGAAAAATAGAATTTCCCAACTCCTATGTCCATATTCTCAGAGGCTTCTTTCTCTGTCATTCCTATGGTTGCAACCTCCGGGTTTGTAAATATGCAGCCGGGCACGTACCTGTCATCAAATTTCCTGTATGGCCCCTTTACTGCATTTTCAGCAGCGACCTGCCCCATCATATAGGCTGCGTGGGCAGACATGCTTTTAGCGTTCACATCTCCGGGAGCGTAGAGCCATTGAGCAGAAGTTTGAAGAAATTCATTCACTTCTATTATACCGTTTTTTGTCTTTAAGTCCAGTCCTTTTACTGCATCTGTTACAGGCTTTTGCCCTAAGGCGGTTAAGATATAATCTCCTGAAAGGGTTTCATTTTTTAGATGAAGAAATATCTTATCGCCTTTTTCCTCGAAACTCTCTAATTCAGCTGATTTTATTATTCTTATGCCCTTTCTTTTTATGATTCTTTCGACTTCCCTTGAAATTTCATGGTCTAGATTTTTTAAAATCTTCGATGAATGGCTGATTACTGTAACTTTTGAGCCAAAGGCAGTGAATATAGTAGCGGTTTCAAGACTTATGGGACCGGCTCCTATTATAAGCAGCTCTCGGGGTATTATTTTAAGATCAAATATTTCTTCACTTGTTATTATCCGCTTGCTATCAGAGCCCTTAAGATTTAATTTTTTGGGGCTTGAGCCTGTTGCAAGAATTACCTTGTCTGCATGTAAAGCAAGCCCATTGACTCTGACTGTTTTATCAATACTTATTGTAGCTTCACCCTTGTACTGGTCTACCTTGTTGCTTTCAAGGATTGCTG
>JBDHVO010000191.1:0-2637 GCA_039809675.1 Proteocatella sp. | reverse complement strand
TACAAGACAGTTAATTGCTGCCCTCACCATAAGGATTTTTGTTACATTGGATGATGTCTGGCCTGAAATGCTGAAGATTTTTGGTACAAGGGGCATAATTAGTATAAGGATGCCTCCTGTTGCAAGGCCTATCAGGATTGACAGAACCATAATCTGCCTGGAGAAGTAGATGGCTTCCTTTACCCTGCCTTCTCCCAGCTTGTTGCCAAGGATTGTCCCCACTGAGCTTGCAAGACCAAAGGAGGATACCAGCATGATGTCGTTTACTATCTGGGCCATCTGGGTCGAGGCGTAGGCAGCTGTACCAAGCTTTGCAAAGGCGAGGGAATACATTACAGACCCCAGCCCCCACAGGGCTTCTCCCATAATTATCGGCCAGGATATGCTTATATATTTTTTGGTAAATTCAGGGTCCTTGTTAAAAAGGTCCTTTATATTAAATCTTAGGACTGCCCTGTCGCCAACAAAGACTGATGCCAGGATGAGGGTAAGCTCTATAAGCCGGGCTATGGTAGTGGCTATGGCAGCCCCCTCCACCCCAAGGCTTGGGAAGCCAAGGTTTCCAAATATAAGGCCGTAGTTAAGTATAGTGTTTGTTACAAGGGCTACTATGCTGACCATCATGGGAATAAGCGGATCTTTTATGCTCCTTAGGGATACTACAAAGGCAAAGGCAATTGCATGGGGGATAAAGCCCAGCCCCAGGTACTTTGTATAGGCCATGCCCAGACGGATTACTTCCTGGTCACTACTAAATATCCTCATATAAAATTCGCCAAAAAAGACTGCTATTATTGTAAATATTGCCGCAATACTAATCCCTATGGCTATCTGCAGGGCCATTACCCCCCTGATTTTCTCCCTTTGGCCTGATCCGTTGTACTGGGCAATAAAGACCCCTGCTCCTGAATAAAAGCCAAAGGATAAGAGCATAAATATAAACTGGAGCCTGCCTGCTATTCCGACGGCTGCAACGGCTGTTTCGCCAAGCCTTGATATCATAACCGTATCTATCATTACAAGGGAGTTGCCTATAAGGTTTTGAATAATTATTGGCGTTGCCAGGGTTATGAGCAGGTAGTAGAGCTCTTTTCTAAGTGTTTTTTTCTGATATAGGGTGAGGTCTGTCATTTTTCTCCTTATTCTTCTTTGTTTTCTATTAGTATTTTTTGCATAAATTTCAGCCTGTCTCCCAGGGATGAGTTTCTTTTTTCTGTATGCTTGCTTTGGATCATTTTTTCAACCTGGTCTCTGGTGCCTGTCAGGACTACTGCAGTCTTTGCCCGAGTAATAGCTGTGTAGAGGATGTTTCTGGACTGCATCATGGGTGGCAGGCCTAAGACTGGTATAATTATTATTTCAAATTCCGACCCCTGACTCTTGTGGACGGTCATGGCATAGGCGTGCTCAAGGTTGTCTGCTTCATCAAAGCCATACCTGCTTATCCTCTGGTCCTCCCAAAGAACAAAAAATTCCTTGGCCACATTGTCTATGGAGTCAATATAGCCAATATCTCCGTTGAAGACCCCCTTGCCAGATTCTGCTCCGTACCAGCCTGTATATTCTTTTTCATAATTGTTCCTGATTTGCATTATTTTGTCGCCTACCCTTATGGTCCTGTCCAGGTGTTTAAATTGTTTTTTGTCCTTGGAGGGCGGGTTTAGGGCCTCCTGCAGCCTTTTGTTGAGGTCAAATACTCCGGCAGGCCCTTTTTTTACGGGTGAAAGCACCTGAATTTCTCTGGGCTTGACCTCGAAGAATTTTGGCAGCCTTTCAGAAACAAGGTCTGCTATGAGGTCCTGGACGTCCATCTGGCGGTTTCTCTCCATAAAGAAAAAATCCTTGCTGCCCTGGCCAATTTCAAGACTTTGCCCCTTATTTACCCTGTGGGCGTTTACTATTATGCTGCTTTCCTTGGATTGGCGGAAGATTTCACTCAGGGTCACGGTCTTTATGGTCTGGCTGTCTATAATGTCCTGAAGAACCCTGCCAAGGCCCACAGAGGGTAGCTGGTCCTTGTCTCCTACAAGGATCAATCTGGCTCCTGAAGGAATAGCCCTTAGGAGGGCCCTCATTAGATAGATGTCGACCATGGATACCTCATCAACTATGATTACGTCTGCTTCCAGGGGGTTGCTTTCATCCCTGTTGTAAAAGCTATCCTCCTCGTCTCCTGTATAGCCTACCTCAAGCAGGCGGTGGATGGTCATGGCTTTTTTGCCGGTGGCTTCGCTCATGCGTTTTGCCGCCCGGCCTGTGGGGGCGCACAGCCTTATATTTTTGCCCATTTCCTCAAAACAGCTTATAATAAAGCTGATTATGGTTGTTTTACCTGTGCCGGGGCCTCCCGTTAAGACCATTAGGTTTGTGTCAAGGGCACTGGTAACGGCCTCTCTTTGTTTGTCCTCCAGGGTTTTTGAAAGCCTGGCTTCAGCCTCCCTGACCCTTGCCTCAGCATCCCTTGGCGCCAAAGAGTCTCCTGGGGCACCCGAGGCCAGCTTTAGGAGGCTATAGGCGATTTCAGCTTCACATTCGTAGATGGCTTCAAGAAAGACTCTTTTTTCTGTTATGGTTTTTCCAAATACCTCTACCTCTTCATTTTCCAGGCAGATTTCTTTTTTTATGGCTAATTCGTAG
>JBDHVO010000190.1:0-2658 GCA_039809675.1 Proteocatella sp. | reverse complement strand
ATGAATAAGAAACAAATAAGTACCAAAGCCATGGTATTGAGCGGCGTATTTGTTGCGACCAGTGTTGTATTAACAAGGTTTTTTGGCTTTATGCTTTTTGGAGGGGCTGTAAGGCTTTCCCTTGGTATAATACCAATAGCTATGGCAGGAGCCATCCTGGGCCCTCTCTACGGAGGAATAGTAGGAGCAATCGCTGACATAATGGGGGCCATACTCTTTCCCCAGGGAGCATATTTTCCGGGCTTTACTGTAACAGCCTTTGTTCAAGGTCTTATTCCAGGTCTCATCATCCATAGGGCCTTTATAAACAAAGAAACAGATAAGAAAAAGCTTATGATTTACGTGGTTATATCCATGGTCTTAGTAACCCTTATCGCGTCCTTTGCCCTGAATACTTTCTGGCTGTCCATACTTTTGAAAAAGGGCTTCCTTGTTCTTTTGCCGGGGAGGATAGCAACATCTACCATAGTAGGAATAATAAATACCATAGTCCTTGTAATAATGCTCAATATGCTGAAGGGCAAGGTATAAGTCTAAAGGAGGGGAGTCCCCTCCTTTTTGTGTATAATTGTAGTCTTTTTGCTAAAGCATTTAAAATAGGGAAAATTTTTGGTATAATTAAGAAGCAAGCTAACCTATAATTGCGAGAATATATATTTTATGGAGGGGATATGGCAGGAACAAAGCTTGAGAACACCTGTGTTCTTACAATTGCAAATTCAAAGGGCGGTTCGGGAAAAAGCACTACCGCATCAATGCTGGCCAGGGCTCTGGCAGGCAAAAATTACAAGGTGCTGGCAATAGATTGCGACTCTCAGATGGACCTGACCAATACCCTGGGCTTTACTGTGGATGAATCGCTTGTTGAATTTGGCCTTACCCTGGTGGACTTTAATAAGACTATCTACCAGCTGATAAGACAAAAGGGCAATCCGCAGGACTTTATTATACATACAAAATATAAAAACCTTGATATGATTGCAGGGGATGATTATATAGGCAGGATTGAGTTTGAGCTTCACCATGAATACCAGAGGGAGATTGTAATAAGGAAGATAATGAAGGAGTTGATTGAGTCAGGGGCCTATGATTTCATAATCTTTGACACCTCAACCCACCTGGGCGACCTGGTGGCAAATATCCTGAACATTACAGACAAGGTAATTATACCCGTTCCCATGGCAATGTTTGGTATAAGAGGGATAAGAACCTTTGTTGATTTTTACAACCAATTTCTGGAGATGAACCCAAAGCTTGATATAATGGGAATCCTGATGACCATGTACAGGGGAAATAACAAGATTATAAACGAGAGGGCTGAAAATCTCCTAAAGAACATCTTTGAAGAAGACCTTATCTTCAAGACAAAAATATCCAGCGATGTAAATGTTGAAAAAGCCCAGTGGAACAATGTTACAGCCTTTGATTTTGCGCCAAAATCCAGGGTTGTGGGCCAGTACAATGATCTGGCAGTGGAGGTGCTAAAGCGTGTCAAAGCCTAAGATGATGGATATAGGTTCAAAAATGAGCTTTAACAACCGCAGAGGGGGAGAGTATTCCTTAGAGAGCATAAAGGAGGCTCCTGCCTATAGTGATAAGGTTGTAAAAATAGATATTGATAAGCTGGAGCTTGCGCCGGATGAGTGGAATTTTTACCCTCCCCTTGACGACGAGGAGTTTGAAAAGCTTATAAATTCGATACTTGAGCATGGCCTCCTCCACCCCATTGTTGTGTGGAAAAATGAGGACAAATATATTATTCTTTCGGGCCACAACAGGGTAAGAGCCTACAAGACGATTGCGGAAGAAATAAACAAAATAAAAGGCGGACAAGAGGGTCGCTACTTTAGTCTGGAGACAGGGGATGTAAATTCCAAGGAATACGACCAGATCATGGCTGTTATCAAGGAGGATATAGGGGATAACGAGGCTCAGGAAATCATAATTGACGCTAACTATGTCCAAAGACAATTAAATCAAAAGCTTATTACAAAATCTGTCATAGAAAAATATAGATTGATAAAGGAAAAAAGGAAAAGCAAGGCTGAAAAAACCTATGGGACTATTAAAACCAGAGAGGTGGTTGCCAGGGACTTTAACCTTAGCGGCAGGCATATAGACAGGTACAGGAGGCTTGAAAGGCTGAATGAGGACTTGCTGGAGCTTTTTTATGAGGGGCGGATTTCTCTGGAGCTGGCCTCAAAAATTGCTGGAATGGGGGCAAATATCCAAAACCATATAGCCATCAACTATATGGAGGACCTGCCCAGATATTCCAAAAAACTTACTAAGGAATTAAGGGGAGACCTTAGTATAAAAGAAATAAATGAAATCTTTCATCAAACTGTCCCACCCCAAAACCAGATTATAATGAATATAAGACAGGACGGCAAGGCCCTAAGGGTGGTAATAGATGATGATAAAATTATAGATAAAATCTTAAAGCTTATCTAAGAACCCCAAGGAGGTTTTGATGGAAAAATTTTACGATAATGTCCTCCACCATGTGGAGGTTGAAGGCAACAAGAAAATGCCTGTTATAGATTCAAAGCTAAGAAGAAGGTCAGTGGCAGTGCCAGATGAAATAAGAAGGGCATCGGGAATAAAAATTTTTAATAAGAGGATAAAATCCATCTTATTTTCTACTGATATTGCAAT
>JBDHVO010000189.1:0-2659 GCA_039809675.1 Proteocatella sp. | reverse complement strand
TTAAAATCATTCCACCGGATCTTGTTATCCACAGGCTAACGGGTGACGGAGACAAAAGCTCTTTAATAGCGCCAAGGTGGATACTAAACAAAAGATACGTGCTTAATAGAATTAACCGCTAAGGACCTATGCCAAAATTTATATACCGTAAAATATAAGTCCCAAAAGACCGCCTATACCAATAAGGGTTATAGGCGATATTTTTTTCCTCCAATAAATAAGAAGGATGATGCCTGCTATTATATAGCTTTTATAATCTACCATAGACGTAGGAAAAAGGTCTACAACTGCAACAAAAATAAGGGGGGCAACACATGGTCTGATCGCCTTCATGGCATTTTTGACAAGAGAGCTTTCCCCCTTGTTTTCATAATAGCCCGACAGGCCAAGGGATAAGAGTGAGGGAACTCCAATAACCGCCAGGGTTGTAACTGCTGCCCCCAAAACCCCACTGGACATATAGCCTACAAAGGTGGAGGCATTTATAGCCAGGGGGCCTGGCGAAATCTGAGAAAGGGCAACCAGATCGACAAACTGCGAGGCATTTATAATACCATATTTTTCCACTATCTCCTTTTGAATCATGGAAACAACCGCATACCCCCCGCCAAAGCTTACTGCTCCAACCTTTAGAAAGTTTAAAAACAGATTAGTCAGCATTTTTCAGTCCTTTCCACCCATAAAAAACAGCTCCCACAAAGCCAGCACTAATAATGACAAGGACTGCCGATATATCCAAAACCAGCAGAGCAAGGAGGGCAAACAGAGCGAAGCATTTCCCCTGCCTGTCGTATTCAGAATACCTTGCAATATTGTATACTGACGTTGCTATGAGGACGATGATTGTGGGCCTTATTCCAAGGAAGGCAGCCTGAACCAGCTTTGAATTTGAAATACTTGTAAAGACTGTGGCCAGAGCTATCATAGATAGATAGGCCGGCAGGACGGCTCCTGCAGCTGACACCAGGGCTCCCTTTACTCCGTTAAGCCTGTTGCCAATAAAAATGCTCAGGTTTACAATAATAGCTCCCGGGAGGCCGGAAGCAAAGGCAACAAGATCCAAAAAATCGCTCCCGCTAATCAGCTTCCTATCATCAACCAGTTCTTTTTGAACAAGGGGAATCATAGCAGGACCTCCCCCTAGTGTGAATAAGCCTATTTTAAAGAACATATAAAAGAGAGCCTTGTTCATTACAGGGCTCCCTTCTTAATAAGATGGTCCCTAGCCTGCATCCAGCTAAATATCCTCTCAATATTTCTATGGGCTGTATCCTTGTTGTAGGGGGCGTCCATCAAATAGACCTGAATGCCCGAATCGGCTATTTCTATGCTAGCCGTGGGATGGTCTTCCAAAAAATATTCTACCTTTAATTCACGGGCCACCCTGCTTTTGTCGGGAGTCCCCAGGCACAAAAGCTCTATAGAGCCAAGCCCTTTTTTGTCCAGCCACCTTCTTGTTTTATCATAAAGCTCATTTTTTCGGGCTGTTATAATGTAGACCCTGTTTTTTTCAGAAAGCTCAAGAACTGTCTCCCTGGCATGGTCAAGAAGGTTGGACTCAAACATAACATCAGGCTTTACCTGGGTAAAATAATGCCTGATTTCATCAGGAGTTGTATTATAGAGCTGGGCATAATCGTATATATGAGGTTCATTTGTCCTTATATCTTTTTTGAAATACTCATTAAGATGGGGAATAAAATACCCCGGATCTGTCAAGGTTCCGTCAATATCAATGCCTATTCCCAGTTTATCATATCCTTTCATTACAACCTCTTTCACATCTTCAAAAATAAAAAAGCACACAGGAGCGTGCTTTTATAACTTTTCCATAATAGGATTTACATGAAAGAGCTTTTTAATGCTTGTATACTCTTCCATTGCTTTTTCATTATAATCAGATTTTTTTACGGCTCTTATCATAATATTTTTTGGAGTATCAAGGGGGGAGATATATTCAAGGGCAGAAACCTGGTACCCATGGGCTTCAATATAGAGACTCCTTAGGGAGTCAGTAAATATATCATTAAATCTTGCCTTGAAAATATTGTGCTTAAACAAAGGGTTCATGTCTTCATTGTTAATCTGAGAAATAAATTCCTTGTGGCAACACGGCACCAAAATCATAGAGCCTACCTCAAGCCTCAAGCCTGCCGCTATGGCATAATCAGTTGCATTGTCACATGCATGCAGACTCACCAGCAGGTCAATTCTTATTTGAGGATTGTAAAAATTCAGGTCCTCCTGAATAAACTCCATATTTTTATAATTAAGCCTTTTTGCTCTCTCCTTAGATGATACAACAACCCCTTCATTGTAGTCAACACCTATGAAGT
This sequence comes from Proteocatella sp., assembly GCA_039809675.1. Taxonomy (GTDB): domain Bacteria; phylum Bacillota; class Clostridia; order Peptostreptococcales; family Filifactoraceae; genus JAUNKE01. Next base: position 323 of record JBDHVO010000189.1, on the reverse strand, counting down.
AACAGTTGCGCTTTAGCACCTCTTTAATATAGTAGTTTAGGACAAAGGTTAGATAGCTTTTTCCGCAGGCACAGTCAAGGATGTTAATAGGTCTATCCTTTGGCAGGGCCTGGATAAGAGGGTCTGCCACTTCAATAAAATGGTCGATTTGATTATATTTTCTTATCATATCATTTTTTATTTTACCGTCTTTTGTCATTATACCGATTTCCTTAAGAAGGTCTGCTGCCTGGGAGGATTTTATAAATCTCTCCCTGCCTGATGGGCCGGATTTTTGTGGAGGCTCGTCCCCGCTGGCACTTTGCTGCATTGTTACGTCCCGT
>JBDHVO010000188.1:0-2670 GCA_039809675.1 Proteocatella sp. | reverse complement strand
TATGGTTGCCGGTGGCATCGTAGCCAAAGGTTCCATTAAGCTTTACAGTCATACCATCAAGGTCAACATTATTGCTTGATCTTTTGATTTCAAGAATTTCGTTTGTCCCCTTATATTTTATACCGATAAGGGCATCCTTACCAAGGGTTTTTGTTGTGGTAGCACTTGCTCCAAACAGCTGGGCAGTCAAATTGTCCTTGCCCCCTGTCTGGTCAGCATAGTCTGCCCTGCCAGCCTCTCCTCCAAGGGTAGATGTTATATTGAACCTGTCCGCCATTTCCATGTAGGAGATTTTTACCCCTGCGTCACTGGCGTTGATTTTGTCCATGAGATCTCTTACACTTGTATCCTTTGTTATTCCTTCAATGCTTTTGCCATTGATTTCCATCCTGTAGGCCTGGACAGTGTTGCCATCCTTGTCTACAAAATTGTAGGTTTCAAGATTGCTTGGATCAAAGCCTGCAAAACCAGCTTCCGAAAGCTTGGCATTAAGATTTATACGGTTGCTTGATCCTCCTATGTTGCCAAACACTCCAGTAGACCCAGTAATTGTATTGTCAGCCTCTGTAATTTTTAAAATCGAAGTGGAATTTACAGGCTTAAAGCTCAGCTTGCTGCCATTAGCATTGACACTGACCTTGCCGCTTCCATAGGCTGCGTCAAACTGGGTTTGAAGAGAAGCTCTCAGACTATCAACATCGCTAATATCACCGGCACCAGGCAGGGTAAAGGTTTTTCTTGTCCCATCAAGGGTGAAGGTTAGGGTCTTGCCCCCTATCAGGTCTTTACCCGTTTTTGTATTGTCAATGTAATCTGCCTTTGTCAGAGCATTTCCCTCTAGCATGCTCCCTTCGCCTATAGCCTCTCCTACCTTGTCCTTAAGACCAAGGCCTTCCAGGACATTGTCACTTCCACCTAATATTTCAAGGCTGTTTCCTGCAGATGATCCCTTAAAGGTCAACTGGATTTTCCCGTTTTCCCCCGAGCCATCCAGCTTAAATTCTATTTTTTCTCCCAGCTTTGTTCCTGCATTAAGGTTTGCTTCTGCAAGAATTTCATTAAGAGAGGTCACTATTTTTTCTGCTGAGCTATAGTCCTTTCCCTTTGTCAGGTCAAGGCTAATCTCTGTGCCGCCGTATTTAAGCTTTATATTTCCGCCTTCTATCTTTGACATATCTATTTGGCTGTTAAGGTCTATATCACCTGTTGAAATCTGGCCAGAGGATACTGTTCCTGTAGTAAGGGAGGCGTCCACAGCCATCTGCTTTATACCTGCTATCTCAATATTGTCATGACCGGCCCCTGACACTGTGACCTTGCTACTGTTAGCCCCCTGGGCTGATACTGAGGACTTGGCAAAAAATTTGCTGCTCATAAGATTTGTAGATGATGTGAAGGATGTGTACTTCTGGCTGAGGCTTACAAGCTTGTCAGTAATCCCTCTGAAGCCATCCATCCTCCAGTTTGTCAGGGTCTTGTTGGCCTGGAGCTTTTGTATCTTTGACCTTGTTCCAATTGTCATTCCCTGGATAATTTCTTCTGTATTCATGCCTGTTGCAAGACCGCTCATGTTCATTCTCTTAGAACTCAGCAGGTTGCTGGTTGAACCCGTGCTGTTAACTGCCATATTTCCTCCTTGAGTATACTTGTTTATATTATAACTCTTTACTTTATATCTTCTTATCAGTATATCGTCAAAAAAACAAAATTAATAACTGCAATATGCAAAAATGCCCTTTATTTTTAACCTATCTACATATTTTAAGGGATTCCAAGATTTTTTTCAATATTATTTGAAATTAATTAGCCCCTTATGGACAGTATCTATCCTATCATATATAATGAAAATAATAACTATTTTAAATATAAAATATGGAGATAATTTGTATGGCTATTGTAATTGCACTTACCAACCAAAAAGGCGGAGTAGGTAAGACCACGACCTCGAGCTCCCTTATAGCAGCCCTGGCCAACAAGGGCCATAGGGTACTTGGCCTTGATCTTGACCCCCAAGGCAACCTGGGATTTTATTTTGGGGTAAATATTGAAGACTCAAAAACTATATATGATGCCATGAAGGGTACTGACAGCATCCAAGAGGTTATCCAATCTGCTGAAAAGGTCGATATTATACCCTCAAATATACTCTTAAGCGGGGCAGAGCTGGAGTTCAACCGCTCTGGCAGGGAATTTATGGTGAAGGACCTCCTTGCGAGAGTCAAGGACAACTACGACTTTATTATAATAGACACCCCTCCCTCTCTCAATGTACTTACGGTAAATGCTTATGTAGCCTCTGACTATCTGATTATTCCCATGGTCCCTGAAATCCTGAGCCTGCTTGGAGTAAGCCAGCTAAAGGAAACCGTTGATGCAGTCAGAAGATTCTATAATCCAAGCCTTAGGGTCCTTGGAATCCTTCTTACCAAATACAACAAAAGAACCATCCTTGCCAGAGAGGTAGAGGATATGGCCGAGCAAATCGCCAGGCAGCTTGATGCCAGAGTATTTAAGTCAAAAATCAGAAGTGCTGTAGCTGTTGCAGAATCTCCTGCCCACGGCGAAAGCATTGTGGATTATGCTCCTGACTCAAACCCTGCCAGAGACTACAGGCAGCTTGTAATAGAGATTTTAAGTCTTGTTGACAAGGAGGCCCAAAATGTCCAGACG
>JBDHVO010000187.1:0-2690 GCA_039809675.1 Proteocatella sp. | reverse complement strand
GTTTAAAACATAAAAAGGCTTTAGTATGTGGTACCACAGGCTTTACTGAGGCCCAAAAAGAAGCAATTTACAAAGCCTCAGGAGAAATCCCCCTGCTTTATGCAGCAAATACCTCAAAGGCAATAAATCTAATGAATCATATATTAGAGATTATATCAAAGACCTTGGGGGATGAAGCAGAGATAGACATAATCGAAATGCACGACAAGCTAAAGCTGGATGCTCCAAGTGGCACATCTCTTGAAATGGGCGAAAAAATGGCAGCCGCCAGGGGGCTTGATTTTAACGAAGCTGCAGAATATGGACGAAAGGGCAGGGGAGTAAGGGAGGATAGAAAAATAACCTATCATTCTCTGAGGTCTGGAGACATATCCAGCAGCCACAAGGTAGTTTTTGGGATGCTTGGAGAAAGACTGGAGATAAGCCACCACGCCCACAATTGGAATTGCTTTGCAAAGGGAGCCCTTGACTGTGCCGCCTTCCTCCATAAAAAGCCCAAGGGGCTTTACAGTGTTGAGGACACAAGGAGGGCTCCTGGCGAAAGATGAAGATAAAGAAGCTAAAAAATATTTTGGAAAAATGAACTAAGCAATGCATTAAATTTCATATAGGGGATGCTGGTTATAGGTTTTCAGACCAATATCCCCTATAAGCTTTGTCGAAAAAAGAGAAAATTCCAAAAATTGCAGGAAGGTATAATGTTTTTTCATAACAAACCAGCCTATGCTTTGCGGTGTGAATTGTTTATTGCTGAATTCAGAAAACTATGGTAAAGTAGTCTTGAATTAAAACAAAAAACTGATGCCTTGGCATTAAACCATATGTCCAGAGCGGACAGGGAGGATATTTTGAAAAAACTAATTACAGATGTTTCATGGTGTAAGGGCTGTGGGATATGCGTAGCTTTTTGTCCCAAACAGGTTCTTGAAATTGAACACGGAAAAATTAAAATAGCCAGGGAAGAAGACTGTATTAAATGCGGCCAGTGTGAGCTTAGGTGTCCGGATTATGCAATCTACCTGGAAGAAACAGTGGAGGGTAAAGATGAATAATAAACCAAAGGCTGTGCTTATGCAGGGCAATGAGGCCTGTGTAAACGGGGCTCTGTATGCTGGGATGAGATTCTTTGCCGGCTACCCTATTACTCCATCTACTGAAATTGCAGAGATGTCAGCCCTTCTTCTGCCAAAATTAGGAGGCAAGTTCATCCAGATGGAGGATGAAATCGGAAGCATGGCGGCTTGTATAGGAGGATCAATAGCAGGCCTGAAATCCATGACAGCCACATCCGGTCCGGGCTTTTCCCTGAAGCAGGAAAACCTGGGCTATGCCTGTATGACTGAAGTCCCATGCGTTGTTGTAAATGTTCAAAGAAGCGGTCCATCCACAGGTCTGCCAACATCGCCTGCCCAAGGAGACTACCAGCAGGCAAGATGGGGAACCCACGGGGATCATTCAATAATAGCCCTATCGCCAACATCTGTCAGAGAGACCTTTGACCTAACTGTAAAGGCCTTCAACTTCGCCGAAAAATACAGGACTCCTGTAATCCTTCTTATGGATGAAGTAATTGGCCACCTGAGGGAGAGTATTATCGTTCCTGAGCCTGGTGAGCTTGAAGTGTTTGACCGTATGGTGCCGACTGTATCACCTGAGGACTACAAGCCCTTCTCAATGACTGAGCAGGTATCGCCAATGGCAGCCTTTGGTTCAGGCTACAGATACCATATTACAGGGCTTTTTCACGATGAAACAGGCTTTCCAAAGAATGATTATAATATAGCCGAAAAGCAGCTGGATAGGATGATACATAAGATAGAGGATAATTTTGATGATATAAATATTTATGAAGAGTTTATGATGGAGGACGCCGACCAGGTAATTATATCCTTTGGCGGCATGGTAAGGTCAGCCAAGGAGGCAGTTGTAGAGCTTAGGGCAAGAGGCGAAAGGGTCGGTATGTTTATTCCCAAGACCGTATGGCCCTTCCCTTACAAGATGGTTAACAATATCTGCAAGACTCACGAAAATATTTTTGTCGCAGAGATGAACCTGGGCCAGATGCTCCAGGAAGTAAACCTTTCAGCGGACAGTAAGCACAATATATTTGGAATAAATAAGGCTAATGGGGAGATTATTACCCCTGACGAAATAATAAGCAGATATGAGGAGGTAAACAATGCCAAGCAAGCACGTTTTGAATAACTTTAGAACAAGCAGACTCCCTCATATATGGTGTCCCGGCTGCGGCCACGGAACTCTGATGAAGGCTGTAACAACTGCCATAGAGGAGCTGGGACTTGACAAGGATAAGGTTGTTATAGTAACCGGCATAGGCTGCTCATCAAGGGCAGGAGGCTATATGGACTTTTCAACCCTCCATACTACCCACGGCAGGGCCCTGGCCTTTGCTACAGGTATAAAGCTGGCTAACCCTGACCTCCATGTAATCACCATAATGGGAGATGGGGACAGCTCTGCAATAGGGGGTAACCACCTGATTCACGCCTGCAGAAGAAACATAGATATAACAGCCATCATATTCAACAATACGATCTACGGCATGACTGGAGGCCAGTTTTCTCCGACAACGGCCTTAAACGATAAGGGAACCACAGCCCCCTTTGGAAACATAGACAATCCCTTTGATATATGCAAGCTGGCAGCAGGAGCAGGAGCTACCTATGTAG
>JBDHVO010000186.1:0-2731 GCA_039809675.1 Proteocatella sp. | reverse complement strand
AAACTACGGGCTCGATACAGGCTTCTATCCTTTAGGCTCTTGCACAATGAAGTATAATCCAAAGATTAATGAAGATACAGCTAGACTTGACGGCTTTGCAAATGTCCATCCACGTCAAACTGAATGCTGCACACAAGGTTCTTTACAGCTTATGTACGAGCTTGAAAAATCTCTATGTGAAGTGTCCGGAATGGACAGGATGACTCTTCAGCCTGCCGCAGGAGCTCATGGTGAGCTTACAGGCCTTATGCTGATTAAGGCATACCATGAAAAAAGAGGAGATACAAAGAGGACAAAGATAATAGTACCAGACTCAGCTCACGGAACCAATCCGGCAACTGCAATGATGGCAGGCTATAAAACTGTTGAAATAAAGTCTGATAAAAACGGCCTTGTGGACCTGGATTCCTTAAAGGCAGTCCTTGGGGATGATATAGCAGGGCTTATGCTTACAAACCCTAACACGCTAGGACTATTTGACAGAAACATTAAGCAGATAGCAGATCTTGTCCATGAAGCTGGCGGCCTGCTATACTATGACGGTGCAAACATGAATGCTATTATGGGACATGCAAGACCGGGAGATATGGGCTTTGACGTAGTTCACTATAATATCCACAAAACCTTCTCGACTGCTCATGGTGGTGGTGGACCAGGATCAGGGCCAGTAGGCTGCAAAAATATTCTTGTGCCTTTCCTTCCAGTTCCAATGGTAGAAAAAGAAGGAGAGAGATACTTCCTTGATTATAATTACCCTGATACCATAGGAAAAGTAAAAGATTTCTATGGCCACTTTGGAATCCTGGTAAGAGCTTATACCTACATTCTTACTATGGGTAGTGATGGCCTAAAGAAGGCATCTGAAATGGCAGTATTAAATTCAAACTACCTTCTTAGCAGGCTAAAGGATTATTACCATCTGCCAATAGATACAATCTATAAGCATGAATTTGTACTTGGCGGTCTTAAAAAATTCTCTTTGGAGGTAACTACTCTAGATATAGCTAAGAGATTGCTGGACTATGGCTACCACCCTCCAACAGTTTACTTCCCGCTAATAATAAATCAGGCAATGATGATAGAGCCGACAGAAACAGAAAGCAAGGAAACTCTAGATGCCTTTGCAGATGCTTTAATTGCAATTGCTAAGGAAGCAGAAACTAACCCTGAGCTTCTTAGAACAGCACCACATAAAACTGTGGTCAGAAGACCAGATGAAACCAAGGCTGCAAGAAATCCTGTAGTAAAATATGAAGGGTAGGTAGGCTTTGACAAAAAGAATTGGCATAATTGGCGCAGGGTCTGGTGGCTATGTGGCAGCTATAAGAGCGGCGCAGCTTGGAGCAGAAGTGGTACTTGTAGAAAACAGAGAAGTTGGAGGTACATGTCTAAATAGAGGATGTATACCTACAAAAACTTACTTTAGGAATGCTGAGATTATGGCTTCTATGAGGAGAGCTGACGAATTTGGAATAAAAATAGACGGCTACAGCCTTGATGGGAAAGCCTTGCAGGAGCGCAAAAAGCAGGTTGTACACACTCTTGTCAGTGGCACAGAAAAACTTATAGCTTCATACAAAAATATACAATTCCTTCAGGGGACTGCAACTATAAGAGATAGCAAAACCCTGTCAGTAACTCTGCAAGACGGAGTGAGTAAGGAGGTAGATGTAGATAATATTATAATTGCTACAGGCTCTTTTCCTCAAATGACTGAGACCAAAGGGATTGATTTATCAGGAGTTATAACGTCTGATGACCTCCTTGAGATGGAAGAAATCCCTAAAACCCTCGTTGTAATCGGTGGGGGGGTTATAGGCCTTGAGTTTGCAAGCATATATAAGGAGCTTGGCTCAAATGTTATTTTATTGGCTTCAAGGATTCTTAAAGATGCTGACAAGGAAATTTCAAAAAGACTCACTCCAATGCTGAAAAAACAAGGAATCGAAACTTATGTCGATATCAGGGCCAAAGAAATAATAGCTGATGGCGGCAAACTAAAAGTTGTGGCAAAATACAAAGAAAAAGACGAAGAAATTGAAGTTGTCGGTGATTATGTTCTGATTGCATCAGGGCGCGGTCCGCTTGTAGATGGACTGAACCTTCCTGAAGCTGGAATTGAATATTCTAACCGTGGAATTACAGTTGATGACAACTTTGAAACAAGCTTAAGAGGTGTTTATGCCATTGGTGACGTAAATAGCAAAGGTATCCAGCTGGCTCACGTGGCTGCTGCCCAGGGTGAATTTGTAGCCGAGCTTCTAATGGGGCATGAGCCGGAAATTGTATTAGAGCACTGGCCTGCCTGTGTATTCACCATGAATGAAGTTGCCCAGGTTGGCTATACCGAGGAACAGCTAAAAGAAAAAGGTGTAGACTATAAAGTTGGAAAGTTTATGTTTGGGGCCAATGGAAAAGCACTTTCTCTCGGTGAGGGAGAAGGACTTGTGAAGGTACTGGCATCAAAAGCAGACAACAAGGTTTTGGGAGTTCACATCCTTGGACCTCATGCAAATGACCTTATACACGAAGGAGCCCTTGCTATATCCAATAATATGGATGCCAACGCAATAATGAGAACAATCCATGCTCATCCAACTCTTTCTGAAGCTTTCCATGAGGCGGTTCTTGGGCTGGATGATATTACACTTCACTTGGTACCACCAAGAAAAAGAAAATAAACAAATCAACTTAACTTAACTTAACTTAACTTAGCCTTAAAAATCCTTCC
>JBDHVO010000185.1:0-2759 GCA_039809675.1 Proteocatella sp. | reverse complement strand
TATGTCCATGGAGGGCTTTAAGGAAAAATCATCCCAGAATCTGATTAATTCCATAGAGGATTCTAAAAAAAGAGATCTCTACAGGCTAATATTTGGCCTGGGGATAGATTTTATAGGAGAGAAGGCATCTAAGGTACTTGAAAAAAATTATGGAAATATAGACCAGATAATGGAAGCAAAAGAGGATGACCTTATGAAGCTCCCAGATTTTGGAAAGAGGATGGCAGAAAGTATTACAGATTTTTTTGGCAATGAAAAAAATATTATCCTTATTGATAATTTAAAGGAGCTGGGTTTGAATACAGTAGCAAAAAGCTCTGCCCAGGGAGATCTTTTTAAGGGGATGAAGTTTGTACTGACAGGAACCCTCCCAAGCCTCACAAGGACAGAGGCTAAGGCAATAATTGAGAATAATGGCGGAGAGGTTGTAGGCTCTGTAAGTAAAAAAACAAGTATAGTTCTGGCAGGACAAGAAGCGGGGTCAAAGCTCGATAAGGCCAAAGAGCTGAACATCCCTATAATATCAGAGGAAGAATTTTTAAAGCTGGTATAGATGATTAAGCGTATAAACCCTGACAGGCTGACCCATTGATTAAATTATAGCTTTAATTCAAAAATCCCGCCCGGGATAAGGGTGGGATTTTGAATTGTTGGTTATTATCTAGTTAGAATGTCAATGATTTCGTCAACGCTTGATTCAGCAGGAATGCTAAAATCACCAGCTTTGAGTCTTGTATCCTTGCCCGAAACTGACAGGGCCTGGAGGAAGGTCTTTGAGTCGGATATAAGGTTGCTGTTTTTTAGGGAGTCGGCAATGCCCTGGGCAGTGCTTCCGGGAGCTACAGTGACCTTTCTCACCTCAGAGCTATTTGCCAATTGAGGATTTGATAAATTCTTATCCTGGTCAGGGGTATTATCAGAGTCCTTGCCTTCACTTGCGCTTGTCTGGCCGGCTTCTTTGCTGGCATCAGGGTCAGAGGAAGTATCTGAGGCTTGATCTTCTTGATCAGGGTTTGCAGCAGGATCTGATGAGGCCTCTGCGGAAACAGCCTTGCTAGGAATGCTGTCATACTTGTTACCATCAGCGTCAACAAACATCCAGCCTCCCAGACTATTGGAAACAACAAAAACAACCGCAGACACAATAAGAGTCGCAAAAAATATATCGCTTCTTTCGTAAAAAATATCTTTTATTTTTTCCATAATTCCTCGCTTTTTATTTTTATGTAGCATATAAGATTATTTCATAGTATACTACTATTTGGAAATAAATTCAATGAATAGGAGCAAAAATGACAGATTCATCAGAAAATAATAATGAGATAATTATTAAAAAACCACAATCATGTTATTATAAAATATTGAAGCTAGTAGAACAAATAGCTGATGAAACAGGGGGGTTGCCCTTTTCATCAGAGGACATAGGTCTAAGTGCTGAAAATATGAAAAATTACATAGAATTTTTGAACAGGGGAGACAATTCAATATACATAGTTGCCTATGACAAGGACTCTCCCATAGGCTTTGCTTATCTTGAAGGCGGCAGGAGGCTAAGGACCCACCATATTGCAAACCTTGGTATAGGAGTGCTAAAGGCCTACCAAGGCAAGGGTACAGGCCAAAGGCTTTTGCAGGAGCTAGTAGCATATGCAAGAGAATCAGAATCCATAGCTAAGATAGACCTCCAAGTGAGAAAGGACAATACACAAGCAATTAAAATATATAAGGCGGTCGGCTTTGAGGTAGAAGGCATTAACAAGAGAGCCCTCTTTATAAAGGGGGAATTTTATGATTATTTGAATATGGGAATGACAATAGATTAAGGAGTTAAAATGGGTGAAAAAATTAAAAAAGAAATTATTGAGTGGATTAAGGTGATAATTCTTGCAGCGGGAATTACCCTGGTTATAACCTCATTTGTCAGGCCAACCCTTGTTATTGGAAGCTCTATGACAAATACTTTCCAGCAATATGATTACCTGATAACCTACAAAAAAGCATATAAAGACAAGCTTCCTGAATATGGGGACGTTGTCCTCTTTCAGTCCCATCTGCCTATGGATAATGGGAGAGGTTTCTTTGGAAAAGAAAAAGTCCTAATAAAAAGGATAATTGGACTTCCAGGAGATACCATATTGATTCAGGAGGGCAAGGTTTTTAGAAACAATGAAGAGCTTATTGAGCCCTATATCAGGGATGGGTATACAGACCAGGATATGTTTATGGAGGTGCCAGAGGGTCATGTATTTGCAATGGGCGACAACCGCTTAGGGAGCCGCGACAGCCGAGACCCGTCCGTAGGTCCTGTCCCTTTGGATGCAGTTTTGGGCAAGATAGTCCTGAGGCTTTACCCCTTCAACAAAATAACAAGAGATTTTAGCCAATAGGCTGTTTAAAATTCAAATAGGGTAAAAAAAAAAAGGATGTCTCAAGCAAAGAGGCATCCTTTGTAATTGTGTAGCTAAAGCCCTAAGAGTTCGTTGATTTTATCTTTATCGAATCCTGAAATAAGCTCATCATCAATGTAAATTGCAGGAACCCCCATAATTTTATTTTGGATAAGGTGTTTTTTTGCTTCTGGGTCCTTAGAAATATTTTTTTCTTCAAATTCAATCTTGTTTTCTCTAAGGTAATCCATAGCCATATGGCAGTATGGGCATGTATCGCTGGAATAAACAGTTACTTTTTTCATTATATAGTCCTTTCTAAACAAATAATTTATTTCAATAGAATTATACCCTGATTTTGTACAAAATAAC
>JBDHVO010000184.1:0-2803 GCA_039809675.1 Proteocatella sp. | reverse complement strand
TTATTTTTTTGTAAAAAAACCGGACTTTGTGGTATAATGAAAATAAACATAATGACAAGACTAACATAAGCGGAGGGATAGATGGACTCAAAAAAGACTATATTTAGCGGAATTCAGCCATCGGGCATTATAACACTTGGAAATTACCTGGGAGCCATTTCAAACTGGGTAAAGCTTCAGGATGAATATAACAACTATTACTGCATAGTAGATATGCATTCAATTACCGTACCACAGAATCCTCAAGACCTGAGAGAGAAAAATCTAAGACTCCTGTCTCAATATCTTGCGGCTGGTATTGACCCTGCAAAAAGTACGGTCTTTATTCAGTCCCATGTGTCAGCCCATGCAGAATTAGCCTGGATTCTTCAGACCATAACCTATATGGGGGAGCTGGGCAGAATGACCCAGTACAAGGACAAATCGTCCAAAGGCGGCGAAAACCTAAATGCAGGCCTCTTTACCTACCCTGTCCTTATGGCAGCTGATATCCTCTTGTACGGGACAGACCTTGTGCCGGTAGGAGAAGACCAAAGACAGCACCTTGAACTGGCAAGAGATGTAGCTCAGAGATTTAACAACAGATTTGGAGATACCTTCACGATTCCAGACCCCTATATAACAAAAGTAGCTTCAAGGATCATGGACCTCCAGGAACCTACAAAAAAAATGAGCAAATCCAGCGAAAATATAAACAGCTATATATCCATGATGGATGACAACGATACAATAGCAAAAAAAATAAAAAGATCTGTAACAGACTCTATCGGGATTGTAAACTATACAGATGACCAGCCAGGAATAAAAAACCTTATAGAAATCCACTCGGCAATTACAGGGCTGACTCCTCAGGAAATTGTAAGCGCCTACGATGGCAAAGGCTATGGAGCCTTTAAAAAAGACCTTGCCGATATCGTCGTAGAAAAGCTTAGCACAGTAAGGGACAAATCTATAGAATACTATAACGATAAAGACTACCTTAAAAAAGTATATGCTGAGGGCGCCCTCAAGGCAGGAGTATCCGCGAAGAAGATGCTTGCTGATGTATATGAAAAAATAGGCTTTGTAAAAAATGAAAACATATAGAAAACCGGCTGCAAACCTTTTTATCTTATTGCTGGTAGACCAGATTACCAAGCTGTGGGCCAGAACAAGTCTATCATTAAAAGGCAGCATTCCTGTAATAGATGATTTTTTTCACCTTACCTATGTAGAAAACCGTGGTGCTGCATTTGGAATTCTCCAGGGCAAGTCGGTGGTTTTTGCCCTTATAAGCATAAGTGTAATTGTAATGCTCCTCCTTTACTACAGGTCCCAAAAACAAAAAGAGGCCAGCCACCTGAAAATGCTCTTATATATAATAACAGCCATTATTGCAGGGGCCATAGGGAACCTCATAGATCGAACTCTTTTTGGCTTTGTAACAGACTTTATAGACTTCAACGGTATATGGAAGTTTGTTTTCAATGTAGCTGATATATATGTGGTTTGTGCCACAATTTTATTAGCTCTTTATATCCTTAAATTTGATAAATCTGAAGAATCATAATTACAAACCAAATTTTTTGCTTTGTACATAATGTTTTGTACATTATGATTATGTTTATTCGAATGGAGGATATATGAAAAAAATACTAATAACAGGTGGACTAGGCCAGATAGGAACAGAATTAATTGCAGAGCTTAGAAATAGGTATGGCAACGATGCGGTCATTGCCTCATCCATAGAAGCGGATGCGCCAGATTTTGTAAAGGAAACAGGAATATACGAATCCCTAAATGTATTAGATAGAAAGAGGCTTGCAGAAATCTGTGATAAATATAAGGTGGATTATATAGTTCACCTTGCCGCTATCTTGTCTGCTGTTGGGGAAATGAAACCGAGTCTTGCCTATGATATCAATATGAACGGGCTTTTTAACGTTCTTGAGGTGGCCAGAGAAAAGAACCTGGGCATATTCACCCCAAGCTCAATAGCAGCTTTTGGACCGTCAACTCCAAAGGAGAATGTTCCCCAGGATACCATTCAAAGACCAACTACTATGTACGGGGTAACAAAGGTTGCAGGGGAGCTTCTCTGTGACTACTACAGCCTCAAATTCGGTATGGACGTAAGAGGAGTAAGGTTTCCGGGACTTATTTCATACCAGGCTCTTCCTGGAGGCGGAACAACTGACTATGCAGTAGATATATTCTACGAAGCCATAAAAAACAAAAAATACGCTTCCTTTATTGGCGAGGGAACCAAGATGGATATGATGTATATGCCTGACGCTATAAAATCCGTAATTTCCCTTATGGAAGCAGACGGCTCCAAGCTTGTTCACAGAAACGCATTTAATATATGCGGAATGAACTTTGCTCCTGAGGATATAGGCGCAGAAATTAAAAAGAATATGCCTGATTTTGAGCTAACCTACAACGTAGACCCCGTAAGACAGGCCATTGCAGATTCATGGCCAAGCTCCTTTGATGATTCAGCAGCAAGGGCAGAGTGGGGATGGAAGCCAGACTATGATCTAGCCGCCATGACCAAGGATATGCTTGAAAAGCTAACAATTAAATTGGCAAAATAACCCTAAGCCCCTTTTATAAAAGATGTAGAAGGGGCATTCCTATGTAATAGAAAAATAAAATACAATCCAAGTAACAGAGGTAAATATGAAGTGGTTTGAGATAAAAATAAATACTTGTTCGGACGCAGTTGATGCAATAACTGAAATCCTATATGAATTTGGAGCTAATGGAGTTGCAATCGATGAGCCCATAGATTATGAAGCAATGAAGCAGGATAACTTATTCT
>JBDHVO010000183.1:0-2856 GCA_039809675.1 Proteocatella sp. | reverse complement strand
TAATAGTGTTTTGTACCTGGGTCATACGGTCCTTTTCTTTTTTTAGCTTTTCTTCATACTCCTTGATTTCAACCTTCCTCTGCTCCAGTCTTTCCAGTAGCTCCAGGTCAGATTTTACAATTGTTTGTACATTGTAAACATTTGATATGAGGTCCGGTATATTCTTGGATTCAAGAAGGAGCTGAAAGTAAGTCATATCCGAGGTTTTATACATAACCCTAATTCGCTGATTTAAAAGCTCATCATTATCGTCTATTTCCTTTTGGGCTTTTTCTGCTTTTGCCTTTGTAGCTTTAATATTGGTGTTAAGGTCCCTCATCTGAACCTGCATGGTGCTTAGCTTTGTTTCCGCCGCTGAAATCTGTTTATCAAGCTCAGCAAGAGACGAGGCAATATTGTGCCATTTTTTATTGGTTTCGTAAAGCTCCTGCTTTATCTTCTTTTTTTCTGCATTTATATCGCTTAGCTTTTCTTTGTTTGTTTTCAGAGCCAGAGCCTGGGATGTTGAAGCTAGAGTAAGGACCAAGAGCATTAATAATATTTTTTTATACCCCATCCTACACCTCCAGGTATTCCCTTACGGATGCAACAGAGCCTACTGTCCCTATTCCAATACCCATAGCTAAAAAGACCGTTACAATGTCCATAAAAACATCATCAATTGTTAAAATATATCCATTTATAAAGCTGATTTGGTCTGTTGTAAAGAAGTCATACATTACATTGTAGCTGCCATAAGTAATTCCTATGGCTATAGCAGAGCCTACAAAGCCAAGTATCAGCCCCTCAATTATAAAGGGCCATCTTACAAACCAGTTTGTTGCTCCCATATATTTCATTATAAAAATCTCGCTTTTTCTGGCGTTAATCGTAAGCCGTATGGTAGTTGAAATAATAAAGACTGATACAAAGACAAGCACTGCCATAAGCATTAGGCCAAATTTGTTAATAATATTTACAATTTTTGTTAGCTGGTCAATTACATCTTTGTAATACCTTATTTCCTCAACACCTTTAATCGCCTGAACCTGCTGAACTGTCACGTTGGCCTGCTTAGAATCCTTAATATCAAGTATATAGGAATTTTGGAGGGGATTATCTCTGCCATCAAGAAGATAGGCCTTGTCGCCCCATCGTTCCTTTAGCTTCTGAAGGGCAACCTCCTTAGACTCATAGGTAACCTTTTGTGTATTATCAAGAGTTTTTATAGCACTGCCAATATCTGATATTTCGCTCTCACTTAAACTATCTTCAAGATAAATATTTATAGAGTTAAACTGGTGCTGGGTCTTAACCATAATATTATTCAGATTCAGCACTATACAAAGCATCACCCCAAATACAAAAAGTGAAGATGTTACTGAGGCTATGGACGCAAGTGCCATGGACCTGTTTCTTATAATGCCGCTAAAGGCTTCTTTTATATTATGTAGAATACTGTTAAACATTAGTGTAATTCCCCCTTTGAACATCGCTGAGTATTCTGCCTTCCTCAAGGGTTATTACTCTTTTTTGAAGCTTATCAACAATTTCTTTGGCATGAGTTGCAACAATTACAGTTGTTCCCCTGCGGTTGATGTCCTGCAGGAGCTTCATAATCTCATCTGCATTGTAGGGATCCAAATTGCCTGTAGGCTCATCAGCTATAAGAATAAGGGGGTTGTTTATTATGGCCCTTGCTATACCTACTCTCTGCTGCTCTCCTCCTGACAGCTGGGAGGGGTAGGACTTGGCCTTGTGGCTCAGGCCTACAAGCGAAAGAGCAACCGGAACCTTTCTCCTTATATCTTTTTTCTTCTGATGGGTAACTTCCATTGCAAAGGCCACATTTTCATAGACTGTTTTGTTCGACAGGAGTTTAAAGTCCTGGAAAACAACACCAATGTTTCGTCTGTATTTTGGGATTGTTCTTGGCGTTAGCTTGGATACATCGCTTCCATTAATTGTCAGCCTGCCACGTGAAAGTTGCTGCTCCCTCAGGAGAAGCCTTATAAATGTCGATTTTCCAGCCCCTGAGCTACCAACCAAAAAAACAAAGTCTCCCTTGTTTATATATAAATTTATATCCTCTAAAGCAAACTTATCTTTTTTTTCGTACTGCTTATAGGCTTTTTCAAATTTTATCAATGGAACCTCCCACGTTAGAATTGCCCGTCAAGCACTGCTTTTACAGCATTTGTAAGCGTTGCAAATTCATTTATTGTCAGCGTTTCTCCCCTTCTTTTTGGATCAATCCTGGCAGCTTCAAGTGCATTTTGAATCAGATCCTTTGTAAAATCTTCATAGGTTGAAAGGGAGTTTAAAATAGTTTTTCTTCGCTTTGAAAAAGAACCTCTGATTACTTTAAAAAATAGTTTTTCATCAGCTACCTCCACCGGCTTGGATTCTCTTGAGGAAAGCTTTATTACAGAAGAATCCACAGCAGGAGGCGGGAAAAATGCATTCTTTGGCGCCTTGGCAACCACCTTGCTATCAGCATAATACTGGATTGCCACTGTAAGACTCCCGTATTCCTTTGTGGAAGGCTTGGCGGTTATCCTATCTGCGACTTCCTTTTGTATCATAAGTACAAAAGAGTCGATTTTAATATCGCTCTCAAGAAATTTCATAATTATAGGCGTAGTAATATAGTAGGGCAAATTTGCTACAACCTTTATAGGTCTGTTTGCCGCATGGTCTTTTGCCAGCTCCTCAATGTCAGTTTTTAGTATATCCTGATTTATAATAGTAACATTATTAAAATCAGCCAGAGTCTCCTCCAATATTGGTATTAGAGTCTTGTCAATCTCAATAGCCACGACCTTTTTTGCCTTTTGAGCCAGCTCGTAGGTAAGAGTCCCAACACCTGTGCCAATT
>JBDHVO010000182.1:0-2916 GCA_039809675.1 Proteocatella sp. | reverse complement strand
GATCAATGCCAGGGTTCGAACAGGAGCCGGGCTTGATTGTGCCATCAAATTAAATTTGAAATGTACTTGTATTAAAGGTATAATGTAGGGTAGGATATTTTGAGATAGATGCTACATTATGGGAGTACCGATGAAGGATAAAAAACTACCGCTCGTCATATTGGCAGCAGTCATGGTAGTTATGGCTGTTGCAATATACGGCAGACTAACTCAATATAAAAACGATAATAACTATAAATTTACAGCCAATATGGCTTTGGAAAAAGATGACAAGGTTAGCGCCCAGACTGAGGATGACCTCATTATTTCAGAAAAGGAGGCTGTAAGCCTAGTTTTGGACCAGATAGACCCAAAGGAATATAGCGTTGCACCGATAGACGGCCTTAAGGAGATTGATGAAGCCAAATACTACTTATTTGATATTGTAAACAAATCAGGCCCATCCTTTGCTATGAAAATCGCCATAAATGCCCGGATAGGCCAAATGCTGGCCTATGACCCTGACAAAAAAGCCCTTGTATCCATGGAATTTTTTCCTCTAAAAACTCCAATGGGGCAGGCCCAGGATTGGAATGGAGTATACAAAAAAGAAGAGAGCTCTGATGCAATGCCCCTTGTATCCGTAAACCTAAGGCGGGGGGACCTTCAAGACTTTGAATTTGATATTGTCAAAGAAGAAAATGGAGAGGCTCTTATTATCCTTAGTGGGATAGCCCAAATAAGTGGTTCTAACGCCCTCTACAAGGATGGGGAGGGGAACGAGCTGCTCTTTATAAAGAAGGATGGTCTGTTAAAGCTTAGGGAGCCTGGCTCCGGTGCTCTTGGGGGCGACAAGCTGACCCTGCAGGGAACCTATGTTCAGCAGGATTAGCATCCAAGCCTCTTTTGAATTCTAAGATAAAAGTGTGACAGCCTAGGAGGAAATTTGAAAAATTTATTTATTAGATATGGCAGAAAGCCAAATGAAGCCCTAAATGAAACCTTAAGATTTACCGCAATTATTTTGCTCAGCATAGCTCTGGCCCTATATAACCCCTTGTTTCAGCTTACCCTTGTGCTGGTACCGGCCTTCTTTACTGCCCTTACATTTAGAAACGGGATCCTATTTTCAATAATAAGCTTTCTTGTGAGCCTGCTTTCAGTTGCTTTTGTTTCATCAAATTACCCCCTTATATTTTTTCTTGGTATAATATCAAGCATGGGTATACTTGTTGGTGAAATAAACTACAGAAAAAATGATATGCTACTGTCCATAGTAATAGGAACCTTGGTTATAGTTTTTAATATCGTAGCAGTAATATACATCCAAGGCAGGATTTCGGGAACAGACTATGTTGAATATCTGCTTAACAGCTATTTTAAAATGCTTGAGCAAAGCGGAGCCAAGGATATGTTTGCCATGAGCTTTAGCGAATTAAAAAGCACAATCAGAGTAACTCTGGCGGCAATTATAATGTCCATGGGCTTTTCCTTGGGAGTGATAAACTATTTTATTGCAGGCAGCATAGTAAATAAAATGAATAAGAGCCTTCCTGGCTTTAGGTATTTTTGGGAATTCACCCTGCCGGGCTCAGCTCTTATAGGTGTTTTTGTGTCAATAATAGGGGTTGGGATTGCGGACCTTGTTAGCGGTTATTCTGCGGAAATTATGCTTCAAAACCTAAAGATTTTATACTCAGCACTGTTTTTTGTCCAGGGACTTTCCGTTCTTGATTTTATAGCCTTAAGAAGGCTAAAGGGGATCTTAAGGACATTTATCATTGTATTTTTAATATTTACAGTCTTCTCCTATCCATTTCTTGTGTCTTTGGGAGCCTTGGACCTAGTCTTCAATATAAGGAGACTAAAAAAGTAAGACTATTGATTTTAAAATAGGGAGATTAGCATGAAAGAGAAGGATATTTCATCCAGCTACAGCAGTATTTATATGGTGGTAATGTCACTGATTCTAATGTATTTCAACATTATTACCGGCTTCATAGCACTTCTGATAAGCATCTTTATCATAAAACAGCTTTTAGAAGCAGAAAAAAAGCAGCAGCAGGAGATGGATTCTTATTTAGAAACCTTTACCATGACCATGGATTTTCGTACCAAGCAGTCTATTTCTAATTTTCATATTCCTCTTTCTATGGTGAACAATAAAGGAATAATAGTCTGGTACAACAAGAAGTTCTCTGAATTGATTAGCAAAAAGGGACTTTTTGGTGAAAGGATAGAGGACTATATTCCTGAATTCGATATCAACAAAATGATAGAAGAGGAAGAGGGCAGTATAGTTATTGACAGATTAAGTGACAAGATTCTTAATGCCGTTTACTATTTAAACCAGGGCAAGGAGGCCAAGGATAAGAATCTTATGATAAGCTTTGAGGATATATCGGAGCTTGTAAGCACCCGCCAGCATTGCGACGACTCAATGCCTTGCCTTATAGCTATCCAGATTGACTCCCTTGATGAGGTGGTCAGCTCTACTGAGGAAAAGAACAGGCCAAGGCTGAGCGCAGAGATAGAAAATAAGCTAAAGGCCTGGGCAGAGGCAAACAAGCTGGCCCTAAGAAGGACATCGGGAGATAAATTTTTTGCCGTTACAACCAAGTCTGGCTTGAAAAAGCTTGAAGAAGGCAAGTTTCAGATTCTTGATGATATAAGGTCAATTGATTTTAACAATTCAATACCAATTTCTATATCTATGGGGGTTGCAGATTACTATGGTAACCTAAGAGCAACCCAGCAGGTAGCTGAATCAGCCCTTGATATTGCCCTTGGCAGGGGGGGAGACCAGGTTGCCGTTAGAAGAAGGGATAAGTATGACTTCTTTGGCGGAGTATCCAAGGCTATAGAGAAAAAAACAAGGGTGAAGGCGAGGATTGTCAGCTATGCCCTCAAAGACTTGATTCTTGAAAGCTCTGACGT
>JBDHVO010000181.1:0-2957 GCA_039809675.1 Proteocatella sp. | reverse complement strand
GAATAAGCTATATCTTCTATTACTTTTCCCCCCTGCACCTATGCTATAATACTAATGCGTGAAACTATTAAGAAAGGCTGATAATGGTCGAAATAAATTGTAGAGAATTGTAAACAAAATTAATACTGACAACGAACAAACTACATACTATAAATATAATAAAAGCATATAAGCACACAAATTCCACAAAAAGCAATGTATCAAGGAGAATACAATGAAAAAAATATTAGTAACAGGGGCAGATGGTTTTATAGGAAGCCACCTAGTTGAAGAGTTAATAGAGGAAGGGCACAAGGTCAAGGCCTTTGTTTATTACAACTCCTTTAACACATGGGGCTGGCTTGATAGCCTGCCAAAAGCAACTCTCAATCAAATTGAAATTTTTGCAGGAGACATAAGAGACCCAAATGGAGTTAGGGAAGCCATGAAGGGGATAGACGAAGTCCACCATCTTGCAGCCCTTATAGCCATACCCTTTAGTTATCATTCACCAGACTCCTATGTGGATACTAATATAAAGGGAACTTTAAATGTGCTCCAGGCAGCCAAAGACCTGGACACCCAGAGGATTCTTGTAACCTCCACGTCAGAGGTCTACGGCACAGCCCAGTATGTACCAATAGATGAAAAGCATCCATTTCAGGGCCAATCGCCATATTCAGCTACCAAAATTGGAGCGGACAGATTAGCAGAGTCTTTCTACAGAAGCTTTGACATGCCAGTTACCATTGTAAGACCCTTTAATACCTATGGGCCGAGGCAGTCTGCAAGAGCAGTTATACCAACTATAATAACCCAGCTTCTATCAGGGAAAGAAGAAATAGAGCTGGGAGCCCTTTCGCCAACCAGAGACTTTAATTACGTAAAGGACACAGTGAGAGGATTTATAGAAATTGCAAAGTCACAAAGGACTGTAGGAGAGGAAATAAATATAGCAACACAAAAAGAAATCTCTATAGGACAGCTGGCTCAAGAAATGATAAGGCAGATAAACCCTAAGGCAAAAATCATATGCCAAGAAGAGAGATTAAGGCCAGAAAAATCCGAAGTAAATAGGCTTTTAGGCTCTAGCAAAAAGATAAAAGAGCTTACTAGCTGGGAGCCCGCCTATGACTTAGAAAAAGGACTTGCAGAAACAATAGAATGGTTAAGAAATAATTTGGGAAAATATAAAACAGATATATATAATGTGTAACTAACTATGGTAAGGAGAAGTTGATATAACACTTGGAAAGAGAATCAAGTATAGGAGTAGCTAATGAATAAATTTATCCCCTTATCTGTACCCAATTTAAAAGGAAATGAACTTGAATATGTTACAAAAGCAGTAAAAGATGAATGGGTGTCAACTGGAGGCTCCTATATTACAGAACTAGAGAATAATATTTCTAAATACCTTAAGGTAGATGGGGCGGTTGCTTGCCAGTCAGGTACAGCAGGTCTGCATTTAGCCTTGATACTGTCAGGCGTAGGGAAAGATGATGAGGTAATAGTTCCAACCCTCACCTTTATAGCCGCTGTAAATCCTGTCAGATACCAGGGAGCCCAGCCTATATTTATGGATTGTGATGATAGCTTAAATATGGATATGGATAAGCTGGAAGAATTCTGCCAAAAAGAATGCACATTGACAGAAAATGGACTTACAAACAAAAAAACAGGGAAAACTATAAAAGCAATCATAATTGTCCACGTCTTTGGCAACATGGCAGATATGGAAAGACTCTTAGATATAGCAAATAGCTACAAATTAAAAATAATAGAAGATGCTACAGAAGCCCTAGGCACCTACTATATAGATGGACAAGAAAAAGGCAAATTTGCTGGTACCATGGGAGATTTTGGAGTCTATTCCTTTAATGGAAACAAGATAATAACAACAGGCGGCGGCGGAATGCTAGTGGCAAGGGATGACGAAATGCTCAAAAAAGCAAAATACCTGTCCACCCAAGCAAAAGACGATGAATTATACTACATTCATGGCCAAATAGGCTATAATTATAGGATGACAAACCTGCAAGCAGCTATTGGGGTAGCCCAGCTTGAGCAATTAGAAGATTTTATAGAAATTAAAAGGAACAACTACACAATCTATCAAAAAGAGCTAAATCAAATAGAAGGCCTTTCAATTTTGGAATTTAACAAAAGTACAAGACCAAACTACTGGTTTTATTCACTAGTGATAGACAAGGATAAGTATGGACTTAACAGGGATGAAGTCCTCCAAAGGCTTAGTCATGAAAAAATTCAAACAAGACCAATCTGGGGCCTCATTAATCAGCAAAAGCCATATAAGGATAATGAAAGCTTTAAAATAAAAAAGGCAAATTACTATATTGACCGTATACTAAATCTTCCCTGCAGCACAAATCTTACGGAAGAAGAAACAAAATATGTCTGTCAAAATCTAAAAAAAATTAAGCAGGTCTAAAGTACTTCATTTGAAATGGAAAGGAGAAAACCTTTGAATATACAAGAGCTTTTTGTCAGCGAGGATCTGCCCATCAAGGACGCCCTGAGAAAGATGGATGAAGTGGCAAAAAAAATTCTGCTCGTAACAGAAGACAAAGTTTTAAAAGGGGTTCTTACGGACGGAGACTTTAGAAGGTGGATACTAAAAAACAAGGATTTAAATGATCCAGTCAAACTCATAATGGCCATAAACCCAAAATATATCAAAGAAAAAGATATATCCATGGCAGGAGAGATTCTAGAGAAAAATAGTATAGAAGCCATGCCAGTTTTAAACAAAAATAAAGAGGTCATAGATATAATATTTTGGAATGATAGATTCAGTAAGAAACGAGAAAGTAGAAATATAAAAAGCCCTGTAATTATAATGGCAGGAGGAAAAGGCACCAGGCTTGATCCTTACACAAAGGTTCTTCCAAAGCCATTGATACCAATAGGTGATGTACCCATAGTTGAAAGGATAATAGATAAATTTCAAGAATATG
>JBDHVO010000180.1:0-2963 GCA_039809675.1 Proteocatella sp. | reverse complement strand
AAGGAGTTTTTATGAAGGATATGCATATTTCAAAAAGGTACTGGAATTCTACTGAGACTGCCATGGGGGCCAGCGGAGACCAGCTTGGCAGATATGAGGATTTAATCAACCTAAGCCTTGGAGACCCTGATATTACAACAGATGAAAGAATCATTGAGGCCGCTTTTAAAGATGCCCTCGGGGGCCATACCCATTACACGGACTTTTACGGTGACCCTGAGCTTAGGGAGGCCTTGAAGGATTACTACCTGGAAGAATACGGCCACAAGGCTTCACAGGACGAGTTTATGATTACAAGCTCCGGCTGCCATGCCATGTGGCTTGTTATGGAGGCCATCCTTGACGATGGGGACGAGGTCATAATCCCTTCGCCCCACTTCACCCCCTACCCCCAGCAGGTAAAGCTGGCAAGAGGAGTCCCTCTTATGATGAACTTAAAAGAGGAGGATGACTTTCAGATAGACCCAAGGCAGCTTGAATCCCTTATTACAGCAAGAACCAAGGCCCTTATACTAAACACCCCGGCAAACCCGACAGGAGCCTGTCTCAGCCTAAAGACCATGGAAAGCATTGCAGAAATTGCCGAAAAATATGACCTTGTAGTAATAGCTGATGATATTTATACAAAGTTCAGCTTTGCAGAGAGCTTTGTCCCCTTTGCCAGCCTCCCCGGCATGCAGCACAGAACCATAACCATAGGCAGCTTTTCCAAAGACTATGCCATGACAGGCTGGAGGATAGGCTACATTATGGCAAGAAAGAGGCTTATCCACGTTGTAAAGGATATCAACGAGAACAATGTCTTTACAGCTCCCTCCATATCCCAAAGAGCTGCCCTTTACGGCCTGAAGCTGAGAAATGAAATCCAGCCGCAAATGATAGCAGAGTTTAAAAAAAGGGTTTTTGCCGCCTACGAAAGGCTAGGCCAGCTTAACAATATATCAGTCCTTCCGCCCAAGGGCACCTTCTACCTTTTCCCCAATATAAAGGCGACAGGTTTATCCTCTGAGGAACTGGCAGAGCGGATTTTAAAAGAAGCCCACGTCCTTGTGCTGCCGGGAACAGCCTTTGGAGATGCGGGAGAGGGCTATATCAGAATTGCGGTAACCGTCGGAGTCGATAAGATAAACGAGGCCTTTGACCGAATAGAAAAAATGGATATCTTTAAGTGAAAATAAGCCCTGCCTACATAGGCAGGCGCTTATCTCCAACCCGTCTTGTTACCCTGATCCTGTCAAAATATTCCAAAAGGGCTATGCTGAATTTTCGGCTAAGGCCATACTTATCCCTTATATCATTCATGTTTATTTCTTTCTTGTCTGCAAGTATTTGTCTGACCTCTCCTGTCAGCTTTTCAATTAGGTCCCTGTCATAGATCAGATCATCCGACACCCTTATAACAAGGCCTTGCTCCAGCATCCCGTCCATTACGGTCTGCCTTTGGGGATTATCTATATAGTCCTTTACAAGGCTTGGCTCAAGGCCTTCTTTTTTTAGTCTGGTAAGGATTTCCTGCTTTATTTTTTCCTGGTCAGGAGAATAAACAATTTCAAAATCTGCCAGCTTCAAAATAGCCTTATCCTCAACAAGAGGTATAATTTTTGTAAGCTTGTCTATAAATTGGTCGAACTCCTTTGTCTTTAGGGTAATTTTCATCTTTGATTTGAATTCTTCCCGGCTCATCCCGCTTTTTAAGCTGTTTTGCCTATGAAAATCCTTTACCAGGTCCTGGGCCTTTTGGCCAAGGTCTTGCATATTTTTTTCATGGATAAGCTGGTTACCTATTACTATAATCTTACCCTCAAGAACCAGGGCCTCTTTTATTTCTCCCAGCTGGCCCTCTGATATTGACAGCTTTTCAATAATCACCTTATTATCCACAAAGTCATCTGCCTGCATAAGGTAGCTCTCCACTATATCCTTTGGCTCTCCCTTCTCCTTGACCTTGAAGGTTTCTAGCAGGTTTTCATCTGCGTGGGAGTGTTTTTTGGCGTTGGCATCAAGGATACTCCCCCCTCCTATTGTTTCCATAGGAGAATAAGCCCTAAGAATTATCCTATCACCTGCCTTACAGGCAAAGCTTTCTTCAAGGCGGATCTGGACATAGGCCTCCTGCCCCTGGCTGACGCTGTCCACATCCAGAGGCACAGCCCTGCCCAGGAGCTCCCTGGCCCCATGGTAGAGCCTGACCCTGTCCCAGTGGTCCAGCGCCTTTGAGGCTTCTGGTATAATCCTTATCTTACAATCTATCATCATAGTAGGGGTCATGGTGGATGGAGCTGCCAGGGTGTCCCCCCGCTCGATTTTTTCCTTGTCTATTCCGGCCACGTTGATGGCAACCCTCTGGCCTGCAAAGGCAGTTTTTTCAGCCCGGCTGTGGACCTGGATTCCCCTGACCTTTACCCTGGTTTCATCTGGATAAAGCATCATCTCATCGTCCACATGGATTGTCCCCTCAACAAGGGTACCTGTAACAACGGTCCCAAAGCCCTTGACAGTAAAAAGCCTGTCTATAAAAACTCTGGCAGGGGCAGCCTCGTTACGGCCCTCCACTTCCTTTGCCAGGTCTTTTATTGTTTCAATCAGGGTGTCAAAGCCCTTTTTGGATATGGAATCCACAGGAACAAAGGGAGCGTCCTCAAGAAAGGTCCCCTTTACAGACTCCCTGATATCATCCTCTACCAGCATCAGGAAATCCTCATCCACATTGTCGATTTTTGTTATAACTACAAGACCCTTCTTTTGCCCTATCATATCAAGGATGGCAAGGTGCTCCCTTGTCTGGGGCATCACCCCTTCATCTGCCGCCACTATAAGCATTACCATATCCATGCCGGCTACAACTAACATCATATTTTTCAGGAATTTTTCGTGGCCGGGCACATCTATTAAGCCTATCCTTTCATCATCGGATATATCAAAATGCGAAAAGCCCAGTTCTATAGAAATCCCCCTCTTTTGCT
>JBDHVO010000179.1:0-2984 GCA_039809675.1 Proteocatella sp. | reverse complement strand
GCTCAATTTCATTTTTGACAGCCTTAAACATTACCAGCGGACTTTGCATTTCAATTAGTCTTATGTCCGGCGATAGGTTGTTGTAAATAGCATAGTTGACCTTTTTAGGGTCAAGCATAATAGCCTTATCCTTGCTAAAGCACTTAACAAATTCATACACATCGTTGTAAGGCAAAACTGTAACATTTTCTTCACTGAGCATAGTCATGATATCTGAAGTAAGCTTGGTCTTGTCTACAAACAAGAAGATATCTTCTCTGGTGATTATGGTGTATGACAAGAGGAGCGGCGAATAAGACACATCTTCCCCTCTTACATTAAGAAGCCAGGCAACATCATCAAGACTAGTTAAAATATGTACATCAGCTTTTTCAGAAGTCATTTTGCTTCTAAGCCTGGACAACTTGGAGCCAAAGCTTTCACCTGAATACTTAGTATCAAGAAGAAAAGCAGGCTTGTCGGACAAGGCTGGTCTTTCATCCCAAATATCCCCAGCAAGATCCAGGTTATAAACAATATCAATAGCCTTCTCTGACAAAAGCTTCTTCAGAGAAAGACCTTCTTCAGCTGCAATTACTCTTCCGTCAAAGCCAAGCCTTCCATGCTCCTTCATTTCAGAGTAGAGAAACTCTTCAATTGTTGGAACACCAGGCTCTCCCATCCTAAACAGTTTTATCCCACTACCTGCAAGCTGCTTTTCTGCCTGGATAAAATATCTTCCATCCGTCCACAGACCAGCCTTGTCAGCTGTAATCACAGCCGTGCCTGCTGAGCCGGTGAAGCCTGATATGTAGGCTCTAACTTTAAAATGGTCACCTGTATACTCGCTTTGGTGATAATCAGAAGAAGGGACAATATAGGCCGAAATCTGATGGTCATTCATAAGCTGTCTTAGCTTGGAAACTCTGTTCGAAATCACCATTGTGCAAAACCTCCTAAACATTTTTTCTACAATGTTAATCCTAACATATATTGATATTAAAATACAATAGAAAATACAAAAAAATTATATTATACTTCATTAAAAACTAAAATTTGTAGTTTATATTATAAAGAATATTCAAATTATCTGAATGTTTGTAAAATACTAAGGCTGGAAATATAATAAAAAGCTAAGGATGTAAGTAGGGGAGAATAATCTGGGTATAAAACCTGAAAGACAAAAAAGCATTAAGCGAAACTGGTGTTGAATTGGAGAGGAGGCTTAAATGAAAAAATATATAATTCTTTTCCTTGGAATTATCCTGGGTCTGATGACAGCTACAGGCTGCTCTAATACAAATAATTCAGGCCAGCTTGAAGAACTTAATGTCAAGCTAGGGGCTGCGCAAGAAAAAGTAAAGGAGCTTGAGGAGAAGCTGAGCAAGCTGCAAGACAGCGGACCATTAAACGAAGCTGGTGACAGCACTAGTGTCCTTACCCTGTCGGTTGAAATCATGGATCTAATAAGCCAGGGAGATATGCTAAGCCTGGCCCAGTATGTTCACCCCTCAAAGGGCCTTAGGTTTTCGCCGTATTTTCACGTAGACCTGCAGACTGACCAGGTCTTTACTGCCCAGGAGACAGGCACTTTAATGAATAATACCCAGGTATACACCTGGGGGGCCTATGACGGCTCTGGAGAACCAATAAGCATTGATTTTTCATCTTATTACAGTGAATTTGTCTATGATAAAAATTTTCTTGAGGCAGAAATTATTGGCAATAATTACCCTATCGGAAAAGGGAATATAATTGATAATATACTTGATGCCTACCAGGATGGATATTTTGTTGAGTATCATTTTCCATCCTTTGATCCCCAGTACGAAGGCATGGACTGGGAAAGCCTGAGGCTGGTTTTTGAAGAGGAAGCCGGCTACTTTTACCTTACTGGCATAATCCATGGCCAGTGGACAATATAATTAGGCTACTGCCAAAAAAGCTATTTAGGAGCAAATCAAAAGTCAGCCATGGACCAATTTTCCAGGCTGACTTTTATCTATAAATATATAAAAATAATAGGCCGGTAGCTGTTCGTACCAGGTTATTTAACTATGTTTCGCCCGCTTCTTTTGGCCCTGTAAAGGTTTAGGTCGGCGTTATGGATAATTTCGCCTGCAGTCCACTGGCTGTTTTCTATTGTAAAAAGCCCAAATGAGCTTGTTATCCTAAGGTCTCCAGCTTCTGTCAGTATCGTCATAGCCTCAACCTTTTTGCGAATACGCTCAAGAACCCTGTAGGCCTGCTTGGCGTTTGTACTGGGAAGACATATAAGAAACTCTTCCCCGCCATACCGGGCTACCCAGTCTTCATTTTTTCGGATTGCCTGCAAGAGAACCTGGCTAAAGGCTTTTATTGCTATATCACCGGTGCTATGGCCGTAGGTATCATTTACTTCCTTGAAAAAATCTATATCTACCATAGCAATAGAAAGAGGAGAAGAGCTTGTTGCCCTCTCAATTTCTCCAGGCAGACTCTTGTCAATGTATCTTCTATTATAAACGCCCGTAAGGTCATCCTTGGATAGCATTTGATTGAAATCATCCAGTATATTCCTGAATTTGTGGCTTTCATCTTTGTTTTTAATTTCAAATACAAAATCTTCATTAAGACGCTTAATAAGCTCCATAAGATAAGCCTTGTCATTGGCTTCTACTACTGTTGCAAACAAGAGAAAGGTCTGATCTCCATCAAAATGTAATTTTGTAAAGGGCCTGTTTTCAAGGAGGGCTCTTTGGCTTATACACTCATTGCATTGCATTTCTCCGATGCCTTCAGAGCAAAACAAGTCATAATTTAAGAGTGGATTTTTTTTGTAAAAAAGAGTCTTCCTGGAAGATAGGTCGATTACTCTAACGCTATCAAAAATTTGCTCATAGGCTTTGATAATGCTGTCTAAATCTGACATGCTTTTCTGTGTTTTCATTTGGTCTCCGTGTTATGATCTTTTAGAAGCATAACCGCCTTATCCTGGGATAGGGGTTTGCTAAAATAATAGCCTT
>JBDHVO010000178.1:0-3011 GCA_039809675.1 Proteocatella sp. | reverse complement strand
AGCGTGTATTTTGTAAACAAGGAAATCCCTGAAATTGATTACAGGCTTTTTTCAAAGTAAATATATATAAAAATATTCGATTGGAGGGATGAGCTTGACCTGTAAACTGACCAAACTCACTTTTTTTGTCATAGCCTATATCCTGTTCGCAGGCATAATTATAATACCTTCATTCTTATTTTACTGCGAAGAGGATACTATAAAGTCGATATTTTCAAGGTCTGGCATTGGGAGCAGAGAAAGTAGCTATATCATGAATATAAGTCCTGAAACCAAGCGGATTCCGGATAAACTTATAGAAGGACTGAGCAAGGCCTCCTATGGCAAAAAAAATGCCTTGGCCCAAGAGGATAAGGCACCTGCTCCCCAACCTGTTGGCCTGGCAGGATCCTTAATAAATATTAACAAGGTTCGGGACTACCAGATATTTTACGGTACCTTGACCAGTGCTATTGTTAATGACATGGCTGCAAATTACCAGCTGGTAATATTAGACTCCCTTTATACCAAGCCAGCCTATATTGAATACCTGAAATCAAGAGGTGTTTTGGTTTATGGTTATATTTCAGTCGCAGACATTGATACCTCTGACACCACCTTCGTAAACAAATTAAAAGAGGATGATTATCTAAAAATAAATGGCCAAAAAGTATTTTCAGGGTGGAATTATATGGGAGATATTCGCCAGCCTCACTATAGGGATTTGCTTATGCAAAATATAGAAGCAAGGATTGTTGACAAGGGCTTTGATGGAGTATTTCTGGATACGGTTGAATATTATGAAGAAACGGGATTTACTGGAGATCGGGCTACTGCTGATAAGCTTACCCTTGAATGTATTAGCTTTATGAGGCAAATAAAAGAAACCTGGCCCGGCTTAAGTCTTTTTCAAAACAGGGGCTTTGTAATGCTGGATAAAGGTTCCAAGGAATATATTGACGCAATCTTGTATGAAAACTTTGATGCCAGCAGCCAGTCGGATTATTACAAAAATGTAGAATCATTAATAACTACCTCGAAGGTTCAGTGTTTTGCCCATACTTTTGAGAATGGGGAGATCCAAAAAACAACAGCCTTATCCTTGGGGTGGAAATTCTTGATGACTGACAAAAATGATAATTATACAAAATACAGGCTTAAGACAGATTAATATGAATAAATTGCTTTACTCTGAAAATCTCCAGATGTGCTCCCTAAGACTCTGGAGATTTTATGCTTAAATGAAATTTTCTACTTTAAATTAATAAGTTTTAAAACCGGAAAAATAGGGTATTAACTAGACGGTAATCAATTTTTAAAAATATTATTATTATAAATACAAGCTTATAGCTGGATGCTCAGTGAATGATAAGATCCAGACAAGTGGTTTTATAATTATAGTATTGATTATTTCTGACTTAAGGAGTGTATTGTATGAAAATATGGATAATTCATGGATATTTTTTGACAGGGACAGGCAGCAATCTTTATGTACAAAATTTATCCAGACAGCTAAGCGCGATGGGACACGATGTAAGTCTGTTTTGCCAAGATAGAGACTTTGAAAGGCAGCCCTTTATCAGTGAAGGATTTATATTTAACCCTACAAATGACCGACCAGAGCTAATCCATAAGAAAGAAACTCCTTACGCAGGTAAATGCCGATGCTTTATCCCAAACATAGGGGGATTACTTCCTGTTTATGTAAAGGACAAGTACGCAGGCTTCGAGGTTGAAGAAATCCATGAGATGGACAAGGGTAAGCTGGAGCATTACATTGAATGTAATGCAAAAGCTCTAAAGACCCTTCTTTTAACGGATAAGCCGGACATAATAATTAGCAACCACACAGTTATGCAGCCTGTATATGTTAAAAGAGCACTTGAAGGACAAGAAGGCATAGTTAATCTGGATATAGTCCACGGTAGTGCATTAAACTTTTCCGTCAAAAAGAGTGATCTGGCATTTTCCTATGCGGTAGAGGGCTTAGAAGCAGCAGACGGAATAATCTTTTTGACAGAACACTCTTTACAGGAATTTGATGAATGCTTTGATGAACGTGCAAGCTTCAGAGCAAAGAAAATTCTTATACCAGCAGGGGTTGATATTGAAAGCTTTGTACCCTTATCAGCTGGCGAAAGCAAAGCGGAAAGGGTAAAATCGCTACTTAACAATATTAAAGCAAATAAAAATATTATTATGAGCGACGGCTATGCCAGGAAGGAGGAGGAAATCTCTGACCTAATCCAAAACTCAGCTGCGGAGGACCTCGCTAATAACAAAAGTAAGCTGCTTGAAAAAGGTGATCAAAAATATATAGACAATAATGTGCTTGATAAGCTTGGACAAATTAACTGGGACAAAGAAAATATAATACTGTTTTATGGGAAATACCTTTGGACAAAGGGGATTCACAATCTGATTCTTTCAATGCCATTAATTTTAAAAGAAAACCCAGACACAAGGCTTGTAATAGTCGGTTATGGAACG
The DNA here is from genome assembly GCA_039809675.1 of Proteocatella sp. Lineage (GTDB taxonomy): Bacteria > Bacillota > Clostridia > Peptostreptococcales > Filifactoraceae > JAUNKE01. The sequence continues at coordinate 542 of JBDHVO010000178.1, read as the reverse complement.
TCAAGAGCCTATCTTGAAGCCCTTGTTTCTGCCTTGGATTGTGGCGATAAGAACAAGCTTAGATATCTTGTGGCAAATCCGGATAAATTCCAAAACCAGGTCGAAAAAGGAACTGAAAAAAATTCTTTCTGGCTGATAGATAAATTCGATGATGATAGCTTCATGAAGGAGTATTTTGAGGCGTCAAAGAAGAATATTGGGAAGAAGGTTGTTTTCACAGGCTTTATGGACCACAGTCTATTAAAGGACCTCATCCCGTGTGCTGATGTTACTGTTGCCCCTTCAATTTTTCCTGAGGCCTTTGGCCTTGTTGGAGTAGAAGCCCTTGCTTGTGGTGTACTACCTCTGCAGACATATCACTCAGGCTTCAAATACGTGGTAGATACCTATTCCAGCCTTTTTGACCTGTCAGATGAGCTTAAAAGACTGGATAAGCTGTGGTTAAGGGAAGATCTAATAGAGAATCTTGCAGAAAATATTAATATTGTGTTAAAGCTCTACGAGAACTCAAATGACGAAATAAAAAATAATATAAGAAAAAC
>JBDHVO010000177.1:0-3023 GCA_039809675.1 Proteocatella sp. | reverse complement strand
TTGATTTCCATTTTCCGCCAAAAAGGTCAAGCCCATGCTCCAGTGGGCAGCGGATATCTTTTCCAATCTTCGCTTGGTACACAGCGTCCTCCTTTTCTAACAAGTATCCTACTATCAGTATAGTGAGGAATAGGGATAAAGGCAAGCTACTATCAAAATTAATAGTAACTTATAAATTTGATGATATGTTTTTATCTTAACTAATACTTGTTACAATATTGACCATGAAGAGGCAAGTTATTTTGAAACAAAAAGGAGAAAAGCTATGAGTAAAAAAGTATTAATAGTTGGTGGTGTTGCCGGGGGAGCATCAGCTGCAACCCGAGTGCGCAGGCTGGATGAAAATGCAAAAATCATTGTTTTTGAAAAAGGACCCCATGTATCTTTTTCAAACTGTGCCCTTCCTTTTCACCTAAGCGGTATTGTAGAAACATCTGACGAACTGGTTCTGATGAATCCTGAGGAATTTAAAAGCCAGTACAATATTGATGCCAGGGTAAACTCCGAGGCAGTATCAATTGACCGTAAGGAAAAAACCATCAAAATCAAAGATCTGCTTACAGGTGATACCTACAGCGAGACCTATGACAAGCTTGTTCTATCTCCAGGAGCCAATGCTATTATGCCAAAGGCTATAGGAGGGATTGACAAAAGCCATGTTTTTTCTGTAAGGAATGTGCCTGATATCCACAAAATCAAGACCTACATAGACGAAAACAAGATAGAAAAAATAACAGTTGTAGGAGCAGGCTTTATAGGGCTTGAAGTAGCTGAAAACCTAAAGCTGGCAGGCAAGGAGGTAACAATAGTAGAAGCGGCTCCCCAGGTAATGACGGTGCTTGACTACGATATGGCCCAGAGCCTGCATAGGGAAATCTACAACCACAAAGTGGAGCTTATCCTGGGTGACAGCGTAACAGAAATAACAGATGAAGGTCTTATCCTGAAATCAGGCAGGCAGGTGGAAGCAGGGGTTGTGATAGTTGCTATTGGAGTAAGCCCTGAAACAGGCCTGGCCAGACAGGCTGGTCTTGAAATAGGGGACCTGGGGGCGATCAAAGTCAACCACCATTACCAGACCAGCGACCCTTATATCTATGCTGTTGGCGACGCCATAGAAACCAGTCATAAGATCACAAAAAAAGCGACCAGGCTTACTCTGGCGGGTCCTGCCCAGCGTCAAGCCAGAGCAGCTGCAAACCATATGTACGGAAGGACCTACAGAAATACAGGAGTCATAGGCTCATCAGTAGTCCAGTGCTTTGGCCTAAATGCAGCATCAACAGGCCTAAGTGCAGCCCAGTGCCAAAAATACGGCCTTGATTACAGGGTGGCCTATGTTATCCCAAATGACAAGGTAGGCCTGATGCCAAATGCCAGTCCGCTTCAGTTTAAGCTTATATTTGCCTATCCGAGCGGTCAGATTCTTGGTGCCCAGGCAGTGGGCAGGGGAGCGGCAGACAAGAGGATAGATGTTATAGCTGCCATGATCACCATGGATGCAAATATTGAGGATTTGGCCGAGCTGGAGCTTGCCTACTCTCCAATGTACGCAACAGCAAAGGATGTTGTAAACCATGCGGCCCTGGTTGGTCTGAACCTGATAAACGGAGACTACAGCCAGGTAGAGGTATCAGAGGTAAGAGGGCTTGTTGAAGGCAAGGCCTTTATAATAGATGCCAGAGAGGCGGATGAGTATGAAGCGGGTCACCTTATTAACTCGGTAAATATTCCTCTTAGCCAGTTTAGGGATAGGCTGCACGAAATTCCAAAGGATAGGCCGGTTTATATCCACTGCAGGTCCTCCCAAAGGAGCTATAATATGGTAAGAGCCCTGATAAATCTTGGCTATGGGAATGTAGTTAATATTTCGGGTTCATATTTAGGAATCTGCGAATATGAATTCTTTAATGATAAGACTCAAAATAGAAAACCAATAGTTACTGAATATAACTTTGAATAGGAGGAAATATGGAAAATAAGATTAGTAAGATAAACTGGACAGAGTTTATAATCGGACTTTTTATCCTTATTGGGGCAGGACTTCTCGGAGAGGCAAAGCTTGCCGGCCCTATGCTTTTGTTTAGGCTTATAATGGGGATTTCCCTGGGCTATATTTTGTCAAGGGCCTATACAGGCTTTGCAGGGAGTGTGAACAGGGCCTACAATGGCGGGTCTACAAGGCTGATGAGGGCCATGGCCATGATGTTTTTTGTAACCGCCCTGCTTATTGCTGGCTTCTTAATGTTTAATAAAAACGAAGCAGGTGAGGCTATAGTTGAGTATGGTCTTTGGATAAACCCGATCAATATGGGACTTATTTTGGGAGGCCTCCTCTTTGGCTTTGGTATGGCCTTTTCGTCCTGCTGTGCTTCAGGGGTAATGACGGATCTGGCAACAGACTTTCCAAAGGCTTTGATTACTGTTATCTTCTTCGGCCTTGGAGTTTTTCTTGGTATGCCTTTGCAAAATACTGCCAGCTGGATAAAGGAGTCCTGGTTTCACTCAGCAAGCTATGAAAACGGAGTCTTTCTTCCAGACCTGTTTGCAGGAACAGCCCTAAATGGTTATATAGGGGCCCTGGTTCTTACTGGAATCTTTTGTATAATTATGGTTGCAGCTGCTTCCTACTATGAATCCCATCGCAGACGTACAGGCAGATACAAGGATATCCCTTCCGAGGCCTTTCAGTACAAGAATCAATCCCTTGTACCGGCCGAAAAAGACAAACTGCCAGGGCATGTATTTAGAAAAATCTTTGTGGACCCATGGACCCTGGAAACAGGTGCCCTCCTGATAGCTATATCCTTTGGCCTGATGTTTGCAGTAACAAAATCAGGCTGGGGAGCGTCAACTCCTTATGGGCTATGGTTTGCAAAAGCCCTTACCCTGGTTGGTTTTAGTCCGGAAGCTCTGGCAGGCTTTACCCATGGTAAAGCAGAAGCCTTTGCAGCTCCATTCTTGCCAATGGAGTAACGGTTCAAAATATAGGAATCTTTTTGGGAGCCCTCGTTTACCTTTTT
>JBDHVO010000176.1:0-3041 GCA_039809675.1 Proteocatella sp. | reverse complement strand
CGATATCAATAAGATCATCCATCATCTGAAAAATCATGCCGGTGTATCTGCCAATTTTTTTGTAGGACTCAGTGTTTGCAGGGCTTATTCGTGAAGACTCCATAACAAAGCTTTCCCCTCCTGCAAGAGCTGCCTCAAAAAGGGCCGCCGTTTTGCCCCTGATAATTGAAAAATACCTGCGAATGCTTAAGTCAAGATTGAAGTTATTAGCATGCTGCCTTATTTCGCCAAGGCACACAAGGCTTGAATAAAAAGGCAGGGAGAAATCCTTGCTCTCTCTACTTTTCCTTTTTGAGACAGAGCCCATGGAGAGCTCAAGAGATTTGGCCAGGAGGTAGTCCCCGCAAAGGACAGCATTTTTCTTGCCGAATTCAGCCTGGAGGCTTTTTTGTCCTCTTCTGATTTTTGCATCATCAATTATATCATCATGAACCAGGGTCGCCAGGTGAAAGGCTTCAATGGCTACAGCAAGGTCCACTGCACCAGAGTCAGCCAAATTATCGTCTCCTATGGAGGCTATAAGCAGGGCTCTCCCCCTTAGGTTTTTGCCAAGAGCATTAGAGAGGTGACCTGTGTAGGGCAATACAGAAGAAGGCACATTCCTCAGGAAGCCTGTGAGGGCTCTGTCAAGAGCCCCATAAGCCTCTTCAATGGTAATTCTTTTGGAATTGCCCATTTCTATATTAGTCATTATACAGGTACCACTTTCTTACAAATGGTAGGTTTGACCACCAGTTTTTTAGGACAGGACTCAGGTAGTAATCTAAGCCCAGAGTATGACCCGAAGCTACCAGGGTTGCAATTCCAGCAAAGAGCATCCACATAGTATTCAGGTAAAGACCAGTTGAGGATACAAACATAAGTTGGAGTACAATAGACACCCCTGAAGCCATGAATGTAAACAAGCCGCCAATTAGGGCAAGGCCTATAAGGATTTCTAAAACAACTATCACAGTCTGCATAAAGAGCATCATGGAATCGCTGCTAAGAACGAATTTTTCAAGCATTGTGTTAACCATTGGAATGTCAACCTTGAAGGCGAAGTCAGCAATTGCAGAATCAGCCAGGGCTTTGCCTGAAATTAAATAGAATTTAATTAGTCCGAATATATCAAGATTCATAAGCACAGTTCCCGCTGCCGCTGCACCGTCTGCTGCACCTTCTACTGCTGTCGTCGCAGCGCTTACTGCATCAGATCCTGCTGCTGCCGCTGCTCCAGGGTTTATAATGCTTTGGTAATAAGCATTTGCTCCCCCAAAGAAACCAACGAGCTTTGGTGAAGAAAGCCAGCCCTCAGATACCTTGTGCACTCCCTCATATAGCCATGTAAGGCCCAGCCATAATCTAAGGGGCACAAGCATAAAGGATGGAGTAACATTGGCAAAGTGGCCACCAAGGATAGATCTTCTTTTTCTAATATTAAAGAATTCCTGCTTTAGGTAATGGTGAACCTTTGTCCATCCCATAACCTGCATAAAGTAAACAAGGTTTATAAAGTGCTTGGCCAGCATGGCAAAGAAGCTTGGCAGGTTCATCTGGTGGTCAGCAAGACCACCTCTTGCAACGGCGTACCTTCCCCCTACTGATACCATGATTCCGTGGAATTTTGGAGCGTATTTCTCCATTGTTCCTCCTGAGATCTGGGCATGGAGGTTTTTGGCACAGGTAGAGGCTGAGTGCTCACAGTTTTCAACCATCTGTGGTACTGGAAGCTCAGAGCCTTCTGGTATAAAGAACATATTGTCCCCTATTACATATACATGGTCATCCTCAACAGAACGCAGGTATGGGTCTACCTCAAGCCTTCCCCTTCCCTTTGCAGTAAGCTTTTTTGTTGCTCCTGTAGTAATATCAGAGCCTTCTATACCTGCTGCCCAGATAACCGTATTGGCAACGTGGCTTATAACTTCTTCGCCTTTTTTGACTTTGATAAAGTCTTTTCCAATACCTACAACGCCTACGCCAAGCATAAGCTCAACCCCCATCTTTTCAAGACGGTTGGCAACCTTTGTAGACAGCTTTTCCGGAAGGATTGGCACAGGGCGTGGCAGCATGTCCACGTTAACCATGGTTACATCCTTGGGATTAATTTCGAATTTTTTGCAAAGCTCTGGTACGTATTCTGCCAATTCTCCAATCATTTCAACACCTGTAAAGCCGGCGCCTACTACGTGGAAGGTTAGCATTTTTCTTTTTTCTTCTATGTCAGTAGCTTTTGATGCATTTCTAAACATCATCTGAATATGGTCTCTAAGTACTACTGCATCATCGTAAGACCATAGGGTAAAGCTATTTTCTGCCGCTCCTTCAATCCCGAAAAAGGTTGGCTTTGAGCCGGCTCCAAGTACAAGATAATCATACTCGTAGTCCTTAACGCTTCCTGTCAGTTTTTTGCCTTTGAAATCAATGTCTGTTATTGTATCAAGGACTACATCAACGCCCTTGCCGGCAAAAATCTGGCTAAGATTCATCTTTATGGACTCTTCATCAACCCTCCAGGCAGAAACCTCGTGCAGCTCAGTCAGCATGGTGTGGTAAGGATTTTTATCGATAATGGTTATCGATACGTCCTTGTTTCCCTTAAATTTCTTGGCGAGCTTTTTTGCGGTTAGAACTCCGCCATAGCCTGCTCCCAAAACTACAATTCTATTCATAATACCTCCACTGAAAAAAATAAAAATTAATTCACAAACTAAAGTAAATTATATTACAAATTGTCCCAATAATCAAGTATAACCTTGTTATTGCAAGCGGTTTCCGTTTTCGTTAAATTTAATTTACAGGCTCATCTTCATTATTTGTAAAAAAATATTGACTAAACCTATTAACAAAGTAGACAATTTATAAATTTATATTGCGATAAATAAAATTTAATATTTAACCTAGTCTGTTTAATATTTTTTTGTCAAATTAATTCCCTGGTATCGGAAGATTCTCCGCAAGACAAAGTATTAACGTTCATACTGGCCCGAACAAGATTGCCTAGCCTTTTTATAGGTAATGACAAAAAAATAACCCTGGCATAGGGCCAGGAGATCTTT
>JBDHVO010000175.1:0-3046 GCA_039809675.1 Proteocatella sp. | reverse complement strand
CTGTTGTTGGAGCTTTGTTTTATCTTTTTGTAAAGCTTGGCATGGGGGCTAGGATTCTGGCCATAAACTTGGAAAATATTAAGGATGAAACGAGGGGTATTCTTCAAAAGGATGAGCGGATTTTAAATGAAATAAGAGAGTCTGATGCTCAAGTTGCAAGGCTTGCAGATTATCTGTATAACTCATCTGCCCTTCCTATATACAAAAATTCATCGGCTGACTACTATCCCATAGGCGAAGAAGCCTTTGAGGCTATGGTAATTGAGCTTGAAAAAGCAGAGCATTTTATATTTCTTGAATACTTTATAATTGAAAGAGGCAGGATGCTCAACACTGTTCAGGCAATTCTTGAGCGAAAGGTCAAAGAAGGCGTAGAAGTCAGGTTTATGTATGACGGGATGGTCTCTATAAGTCAGATGCCCCACAATTACCCTGAGGAATTAAAAAAGCTCGGCATAAGGGCCAAGCAGTTTTCTCCTATTAAGCCAGTCCTATCGACCAGCTACAACAACAGGGATCACAGAAAAATACTGGTTATTGACGGCAAGGTAGCCTTCACTGGAGGCATAAACCTTGCTGATGAATATATCAATGAAAAAATAAGGTTTGGCCACTGGAAGGACAATGCCATAATGGTCAAAGGGGATGCTGTTAGAAGCTTTACCCTAATGTTCCTTCAAATGTGGAATGTGGAGGATGGCACCAGTGAGGACTATGAAAGATACATTAGAATCCCTCATGGCCACAGCAGCTTTGATGGCTACCTGATGCCATACGGGGACAACCCCTTTGAAACTGATAGGGTAGGAAAAAATATCTATCTTGATATGATAAACAGTGCTGAGGAATATGTCCATATTATGACCCCCTACCTGATTTTAGATGACCAGATGGTGTCCTCCATGGCCTTTGCGGCCAAAAGCGGAGTAGACATTAAAATTATTATGCCCCATATACCTGATAAATGGGCAGCCTATACCCTTGGGCGGACCTACTATGAAGAGCTCATAAGCTCTGGCGTCAAAATCTATGAATATACGCCTGGCTTTATGCATTCCAAGGTATTTGTGTCAGACGATATAAAGGCCACCGTTGGAACTGTAAATCTTGATTACAGAAGTCTTTACCTGAATTTTGAATGTGGGATCTATATTTATGAAGGCCATGTCATTGATAGTATTGAAAAAGATTTTCAAAAAAGCCTTAGAGAATCCCAGCTTATAACCTTAAAGGATGCAGCGGACTTAAGTTTTTTCAGGAAATTTGTAGGGAGATTTTTCCTAAGGCTCTTTGCACCCTTGCTTTAGAACTTGCCCCGCCATTACTATGGTGGGGCTGAATTTTGCCGGTTTACCGGAGACGGGAGAAAAATATGCACTATAAATTATTGCTATACATAGGTCTTTTATCCCTTGGAATGATACTGTCCAGGATGAATATTTTTGGAGAAGGAGTATACAGGTCCCTTGGGAAGCTGCAGACACTTTGTCTTATGATTCTTATTACCTCCATGGGGATAAATCTTGGAATGAATGACGAAATTATAAAATCTCTTGCAACAATTGGGATAAAAGGCGTCTTGTTTGGAGTTGCAACTGTTGTGTTGAGCGTTTTCTTTGTACATATTGTAGTAAGGCTTTTTTTTGGAAAAGAGGAAGCTCATGACTAAAAAAATCTTAATTTCAGTTACAGCAGGCATAATCCTGGGGCTCTTCCTGCCGGAGTCCTTTGGAGTTGTAAATGATTACCTCCTTGATATAGGTCTTTGTGCCCTCTTATTTTTTGTAGGGATTGACCTTGGTAGGAGTAACGATATAGTTAGCCAAATAAAAAACCTGGGCCTCAAGGCTTTACTTATTCCTCTGGCCATAGCTGTAGGTAGCATCCTGGCAGGGATTGGTCTGGGACTTTTGATGGGCTACAGGTGGAATGAAGGCGCGGCAGTGGCATCAGGCTTTGCCTGGTATTCCTTGGCCCCCCTCATAATAGCCCCTTATTCAGCAGAGCTTGGAGCCGTTGCTTTTTTGTCTAATGTAACAAGGGAGCTTCTAACAGTCGTATCTATCCCCTTTATTGCCAAGCATATTGGGTACTTTGAGGCAATAGGCCCTACAGGGGCGGCGGGCATGGATACAATGCTGCCCATAGTATCAGCAGAAACTGACTCAGCTACAGCTCTTGTGTGTTTTGTGAGTGGGGTAGTCCTTACCTTTATGGTGCCCTTTCTTGTGTCCTTCTTTATAAGCCTATAATAAGTCTAAAATTTATCAGAATATATCCCTGCAACAAGGCTTGTTATTCTTTTTTTGAAAATATACTTAAATTAGATAATAAATATTAAATTTATATGTTATAATGTCAACATAAGTTTTGAACTATAATTAATTTTTATTTTTAAAAGGGGAATACAATGCTCGGAGAAAAAATAAGAAACACGAGAAAAAACAAAGGTTTAAAATTAGGAGAGCTGGCGGAAATAACTGAGCTTTCATCAAGCTACATATCCCAGCTGGAAAGGGGACTTATCGAACCCTCCCTAACATCCCTTAGAAAGATATCGAATGCCCTGAATATACCTATTTACCTTCTTATGGATGACATATCAAAGGACAATCCAGTTGTTAAAAGAGATGAAAGAGTTAAGATGTTCTTTCCAAACTCTAACGTCTCATATGAGCTGATGACCTCGATTGAAAATGGTGAAAAACACGGAGCATCAATGCTTGTGGCAAAATTCAGCATAAGACCCAAGTCATCTGAGCTGGATGAGTTCAGCATCCATGACGCAGAGGAGATCCTCATTCTTGCAAAGGGAGTTATTGAAGTAACAATGGGAAACGAAGCCTATGAGCTCCATCCAGGAGATACAATATATATAATGAGCAATATACCTCACAAGATTTCAAATATTGGAGAAAGCTTTCCAGAAGGGTATTATATTGTGTCGCCACCGCCGCTTAACAACCTTTAGGACTGCAAAAGCAGTCCTATGTAAATTTGTTCTGGATTACACCCGGGAGACCGTATGAAGATTAGACAAAAGTTA
>JBDHVO010000174.1:0-3051 GCA_039809675.1 Proteocatella sp. | reverse complement strand
CGATAAGATTATTTAATTCGATTTTCTTACCCAGCTTTGATTCGAGAGTACTTATAAGCTTTGCCTTTTGGGCCTCATCCATAGGGAGGGCAGTAATGGCCTCTACGTACTCTATGCCAAGATATTCTCTTTCCTTGCTTTTATAGGCTCTTGCTATTTCAGGCAAATATTCAGACCTTCTGTTATCCACCAGCACCTTGATGAAATTCAGCATTGTAGTGCTGATTTTACCCTCAAAGGATTTGTCCAGCAATTCAAGCTTGTCCTTTTTTATAATCTGCGGACTCCTGAGAAATGTCATGAATTCAGGATTTTGCCCAAGCACCTCTGCAAGAGCATCCAGCTCTGAGCCAGTAGCTTCAACATTTCCTTCTTCCCTGGCAAGGTCAAAAATAACACCGGTGTAGTTTTTTGTTACTAATTCGACCATTTTTCCTCACCTATCTCATTAATAACTTCATCAATAAGACTTTTATTTGTATCCTTGTCTATGGTTTTGTTAATCAACTTTTCCGTAGCAAGCACTGCCATCTGGGCAACCTCGTTTTTGATACTCCTAAAGGCCTTGTCCTTTTCCAGTTCTATTTCCTTATAGGCTCTTTCTTTTAATTTCTGTGATTCATCCTTGGCCTCATTTACAATTTCCTCTGCTCTTTTTTCGGCGGTGATGCTGGCTTTTTGAACAATTTCTCTTCCTTCAGTCTGGGCTTCAGCAAGCTTTTTGCCGTATTCTGTTACAAGAGCATCTGCTTGGATATTTTTTTGAGCAGCCTGATTTATTGAGTCAGCGATTTCATTTGCCCTGTTGTCCATCATAGTTTTTACTGGGACAAAGAGAAATTTTTTCAAAAACCAAAAAAGAATCAGAACATTGGTTATTGTAAATATTATTTGCCACATCTGAATATCTATTAGTCCTGCCATTTTGCCTCCTTTCTTGTATCCTTCCTGATTAAATCAAGCTTATACAAGAGGGTTTGCAAACATCAGAATCATCGCAACAACAAGGCCGTAGATTCCTGTTGTCTCGGCAACTGCAGCTCCAAGAAGCATTGTTCTTACTATATCCCCCTGGGCTTCAGGCTGTCTACCTACTGCCTCAGCCCCCTTACCAGCTGCATATCCCTGGCCTATACCAGGTCCTATACCTGCTATCATCGCACATCCAGCTCCAAGTGCGGAAAACGCTTTTATTAAATCTACTCCTGTAATATTATCCATGATTAATTCCTCCTAAATTATTATTAATCCATCTTTCCAGATATAAAAATCATTGTTAGCATTGAAAAGATAAATGTCTGCAGTAAGCCTGAAAACAGGTCAAAGTATCCATGCAGAACTACTGGTATACCAAATTGCAGAATTGGTACGCTTACGCCCAGCCCCATTGACAGGTTTGCCAAAGCTGAATAAATCAGCGACATTATAATCATACCGCCTACCAGGTTTCCAAAGAGACGAAATGACAAAGATATTGGTGTTGCCAGCTCCCCAATTATGTTTATAGGGGTAATCAGCGCCATCGGCTCAGTGTAGCCCTTGAGGTATCCACCTATTCCCTGTGACTTGATTCCGTTAAAGTGAATCAGAAAAAATGTCATAAGAGCTATAGAAAGCGTCGTATTAAGATCCGCTGTAGGCGGTCTTATGGCAAACATGCCCGACAAATTCATAACTGCAACGAATATCAGTAAAGTTCCAATATATGGTGCAAACTGGACCTTGTTTTCTCCCATAGTCGAAGTCGTCAGGCCGTAAATAGAGCTGACAAAAATCTCTACTGCGTTTTGGACCTTATTGGGAATCTTTTCAAAGTTCCGGGTTACTATAAATACTGTCAGCATTATAAGGGCTGTTAGTATCCACATAATCGTGAGCGTTTCAGTAAGCCTGAAGCCCCCAAGAAGCGGAAAATCATCAGCAAAAGTATATACTATTTTTGCTCCAAAGCCTTCACCCATACTTGTTCTCCTTTCTTCAAATATTGTGTTACCAGTTTTATATTAAGCCTTTCTAAGTGTATATCGGCACTTAGAGGGGCATAATAACAGAAAAGTCAAATTTTCTTGCAATTAAATTTTTTTGAAGATTGTAAGGTACAATACCGCAGCCTTTACGGACATAAATCCGAGTATGGTCCCAAGGGGGTTTATGTGGTCTGCTCTTAAGGATATAAATAAAACAACTCCATATATCAGCATCCTTATGGCATATCTGGATGATATGTATTTTTGAGCCCCATTTGGAGACATTTCCATTGATTTGGCCATAGCATTGGCTGTTTGCAAAAACATAAGCACAGATATGGCAGTCCCAAATGCGAGACCGTATACAAAAGGGGCTTTGTTCTCAGTAAAGATTAGAGCTATACCCAGGGTCCCCAAGCTGAAAAGGCCTGCTGCTATTACTATTTTTTTTTGTAAGTCTGTATAGTTCATCTGCCACCCAATCAATCCTCATCTAAAAAATCTTCACTATTGTCATTTTTCTGTATATTGTCCTTAAAATTTTTATCCTGGGCCAATCTATCCCTGGCTTGTCTTAGAGCTTCCTCACCTGTATCCTTTTGTCTTTTTAATACTTCCTTTTGCTGCTGTTTCATAATTGCGTCAACCATGCTCCAGGCACTCATCATACCAGACGCCAAGCCTATAATCAGGGCTAAGGGAATTAGCCAGCTTCCTATATCAAACTTTTTGACCAGAAATCTTGCCCCAAAAATAAATAAGAGCATAGGTGTCAAAATTGAAACAGCTAACTGGGATAACATTGCCAAGCCTTTTCCTATGTCAGCCGAATAGTTTTTTTGTTTCTTCAAAATGCAGCTCCTCTTTATTATTTACGAACATATTATCCTAAACGAGCGGGATTGTCAAATGCTTATTTATTTTTTAACTTTTCAAACCATTGGTATGGCTGGCTTTTTTTGTTAATATATTTTTGAAACCGATTTCCTGAATCTATGCCCTTCAAGCACCATCCCATTACTTTGTTATAATAAGATAATTTTGCTAGTTTTTCATCTACTTCTATATTTTATGCTATAATATT
>JBDHVO010000173.1:0-3058 GCA_039809675.1 Proteocatella sp. | reverse complement strand
TCCTCCTATGCCTTTAGTGCAATGGAGGGGGCCGTAGGCGAAACCGTGATTGGAGGCAAGGGAAGCGGCCTACTTGATCCTAGGGGCAAGGCCACCAGGGCAGAGGTTGCATCCATCTTCCAAAGGTACTTGGAAAAGTTTAATTAAAGAAAAGCTTGATTAAAAATTAAATGCCAGCGGGAAACCGCTGGCATTTTGTTTAAAGCCAAACCATATGTATGAATTTGCATAAGTAAGGCAAAAATATTATGTGGAGCTCTTGTCTCAGGGAAAAACCTATTGGGCGGCAGTTTTTCTCATTCTTGCTTTTCTTTTGGAAAGAAAGTATGCCTGAGTTATTGATTCGAAAAGCTCATCCTTTGCTGTGTCAGACAGACTATCGCTGTAAAACAGGGATGTGGTCTTATCAAGAAGGACAGATGCCTCTACAGCCCCGGCTGGCCCAAATTCAGAGTCCGTATTTTGAAAGAACTCCGTGTCCTCTCCTGTGACAATATTACTAGCTGGATGCTTGGCCTTTACTTCAAAATCAGTTTCGGGATTACCATGCTCAAGCAGGTCCTGGGAAACTTCGAGCGCTCTTGCCAGGGAGGTCAGGGTTCTTGCTTTTGGGTATTTTTGACCAATTTCATAATTATATATGGTTCTTTCCGTAATTCCGGCAATCTGTCCCAGTTCTATCTGCGACAGGCCTTTTTGCTTTCTTAAAAACTTAAGATTGATGCCCAGCTGCGACATTATTACCTCCAAAAATCAAAGATTCTGATAACACAATCCTATGTTATATCAGAATCTTTGAAAAGTCAATAAATTAATTAATCTTTAAATTGATATAATTAATTGATATTTAAATTGTCTGTATGGTGTCATGCTCCTTAAACTGGAGCTCGTAAAGGGTCTTGTAGAGGCCGCCTTCCTTCTGAAGGAGGTCTTTGTGGCTGCCTTCTTCTTCAATGCCCTTTTCTGTCAGAACTATTATCCTGTCAGCATTTTTTATTGTTGATAGTCTATGGGCGATAACAAGGGTTGTACGGCCCTTAGACAGGTTAAAGAGGGCTTCCTGGACCAGTCTTTCGGATTCATTGTCAAGGGCTGAGGTTGCTTCGTCAAGGATGAGAACCTTGGGGTTTTTGAGGAAGATTCGAGCTATAGCCAGCCTTTGTTTTTGGCCTCCAGAGAGCTTTACCCCTCTTTCGCCTATATAGGTATCAAAGCCATCTTCAAGCTTTTCTATAAATTCGGTTGCATTGGCAAGCCTTGCAGCCTCATAAACCTCTTCGTCGCTAGCATCGAGCTTGGCATATTTAATGTTGTCCTTTACGGAGCCGGCAAAAAGCACCACATCCTGCTGGACCATCCCAATACTGTTTCTTAGAGACGAAAGCTTGACTTTTTCGATATTTATGCCGTCAACTGTAATGCTACCCTCTGTGAGATTGTAAAATCTGGGAATTAGATTAAACAAGGTGGTTTTTCCTGCTCCGGAAGGGCCTACAAGGGCTAGCTGCTCGCCGGATCTGACATGGAGGGAGAGGTTGTGGATAACCTCTTTGTGGTCATCGTAGGAAAAAGAGGCGTTATTAAAATCAATCTCCCCTTTTACATCCTTTAGCTCGATTGAATCAGGTGCATCCTCTATATCAGTTTTAATATCCATTGTTGAGCAGAATCTTTCAAAGCCTGTCATACCCTTTTGGAAGAGCTCAATCAAGGTAGCGAATCTCTTAATTGGGGCTACCAGGATATTAACATAAAGGAGGAAGCCAACGACATCCCCGTAAAGAGCCTGACCCTTTAAGATAAGGTAGCCGCCATAGGCAATTACCAAAAGGCTGATGAGATTTGCAAGAAACTCAACTCCCGTAAAATATTCAGCCATAATTTTGTAAGAGTCTTCCTTTACATCCTTAAAGCTTTGGTTGCCCCGGGCAAATTTTTCCATTTCAAAATCTTCATTGGCAAAGGCCTTTACGACCTTGATACCTGTTATGGAATCATCTATCTGGGAATTTATATCTGCGATTTTTTCCCGCATTTTGCGAAAGGTGCGCTTCATTTGAATATTTTTTATTATTGTAAAAACAATAAGCACGGGGATAAATAAGAAGGTTACAAGGGCCAGGTTAAAGTTGATATAGGCCATTATTATAAAGGAGCCTGCAATTGTGGTTGCTGCAATAAAAATATCCTCAGGAGCATGGTGGGCAAACTCAGATATATCGTTTAGGTCATTGACTATACCGGATATTATTTTACCCTTTCTCGTGTTATCGAAGAATTTAAATGACAGGGTCTGGATGTGGTTAAAGAGGTCCCTTCTCATATCGTGCTCAATTCTTGTACCCATTATATGGCCTATGTAATGAACGATGTAGTTGGTAACAAATCTGACAAGATAGAAAAGAAGAAGAAGGACCATAAGCTTGGCGAAAAGAGGGCCATCACCCAGAGGCAGGACAGTGTTAATTGAGTAGCTGACTATGGCTGGAAAGAATAAATCCATAAGAGCTGTAAGAAAGGCAGAGCCAAAGTCTAGAAAAAACAGTTTTTTGTGGGGCTTATAGTAGTAGGCTAGTCGTTTAAACATAATTCTCCTTTATATATTATAAATAATTCATAACAAGCTTGATGAAGGCCCCTATGGACATAAGAACAAATAGAGGCTTAATTAATTTGCTGCCATTTTTGATTGAAGCCTTGGCACCAGCATACCCGCCCAGCATCATGGAAAGAGCTACTGGGATCCCATACAAATACAGGATTTTGACGCTAAGGGCAAAGGTGATAAGAGAAGCCACGTTGCTGGACAAATTAAGGGGCTTGGCATTGGCATTAGCGAATAAAAAGTCGAACTTAAAGATTTTTATAAGGGCAAAGACAAGAAAGGTTCCCGTTCCGGGGCCGAAAAAACCATCGTAAAACCCAAGAACAAGGGCAAGAGCCATACCTATAAGTAGAGTGCTTTTTTCATGGCCCCTATATGAATTTTCAAGCCCCATGGTTTTGGAAAAATGAGTATATATTCCCACTGCAAGAATCATTACCATTACAAGGGGCG
>JBDHVO010000172.1:0-3121 GCA_039809675.1 Proteocatella sp. | reverse complement strand
TTGTAAAGTTCTACAAGAGTCTGGCAACCTTTGATTTCGGAGAATCAAGAAGAATTCAAAGCGGGGTGCCTGTAGTAAAGCTTATTGCATCAAAATTCACAGTATCCATGAGACTGGGGATGACAGCCCTTGGTATTTCTCTTGTTGCGGGAGTATCGCTGGGCATGATGCAGTCAAGGTTTAAGGACAAGCTAGGAGACCACATAGGTATAGCCTATACAATTTTTGCAAATGCTGTTCCACCGCTGGTATCCTTCTCTTTGGTCCTCATTGCAGGGACAAGGATCCTGGGGCTGCCATCCATGTACTCAACAAGAGCACCGGGAATCTCAAGCGTATTGCCAATAGTGTGCCTTAGCATAAGCAGCTTGGCCTGGTGGGCCCTATGGACAAGAAGATATACAATTGATGAAATTAACAAAGATTATATTAAATTGGCAAGGGTTAAGGGACTCCCTACAAGGGACATAATGAAAAAGCACGTGCTTAGAAATGCCTTTGTACCATTGGCCCAGTACCTGCCTATGTCATTTCTGTTAACAGTAAGTGGTTCAATCCTTGTAGAGAGATTCTTCTCCGTACCTGGAATGGGGCCGCTTCTAGTAGACTCAATTAACAGGTATGACCTTAATGTTGTACAGACAGTAACTATTCTATATGCAACACTGGGAATACTGGGAGTATTTTTTGGTGATATCCTTATGATGCTTATAGACCCAAGAATTACTCTAACAGGAAGAGGAGGCGCAAGGTAGTGACAGAACGAATTGATATAAGCAAGCAAAATTCTACTGAAGAAGATCAACTTTTTCGCTTTGTAGAATATTCTCCTGAGGCCGCAGAAAGAATCGGATATTCTGATTATTCCTACTGGAAATCTGTATTCCAAAACTTTTTGAAAAAAAAATCAGCAGTATTTTTAAGTATTGTATTTTTTTCTCTGGTAATATTTTCTTTTATAGCTCTTGCTATCGGCAAGTATGACTATGCTTCACTGGTACCGGATACCTCCAAGGGCTTTATCAGCCCAAACGGAGAGTACTGGTTTGGAACTGATAACCTGGGGAGAGACTACTGGAGCCAGGTGTGGTATGCATCTCAGATTTCCATAAAGCTGGCCCTTATCGTTGGTACCGGCCAGTGTCTGCTTGGAGTTACTATAGGCTGCCTGTGGGGCTATGTGAGATCCCTTGACAGGTTTTTTACAGAGCTCTATAACCTGGTTTATAATGTACCAAGCATAATTTATTTGACTCTGATTGCCCTTATTGTAGGCCAGAGCTTTTGGATAATGGCAATAGCCCTTATTTCCTTTGGCTGGCTGGTAATGGCCAGAAACGTAAGAAACCTTGTAATGATGCACAGGGACAGGGAATACAACCTGGCTTCAAGATCTCTGGGTACTCCTACATGGAGGGTTCTGACTAAGAATATTCTCCCTCAGCTAATAAGTGTAATTATACTAAGATTAGCTCTTTCTATACCTGAAACTATTGCTACAGAGTCGATGCTATCATATCTAGGGCTTGGTCTTGACATAAACACCCCGTCACTGGGAATCCTTCTTAGAAATGCAAGGACCTTCTTCCTGGATTATCCATACCTGCTGATATTCCCGGCAGTTATAGTATCAATTATTTCAGTAACCTTTTATTTACTTGGGAACGCCTTCTCTGATGCGTCTGACCCAAGAAACCATGTATAAATTTTAGGACAGGAGAAAGAATTAATGGACAAAAAACCAATTTTATCCGCAAAAGATGTAGTGATACAATTCAGCTTGCGTGGTCAAAAATTAAAAGCAATCCGAAGCTGTTCTCTGGATTTATACAAGGGTGAAACTCTGGCAATAGTTGGAGAATCCGGATCAGGTAAATCAGTATTTACCAAATCCTTTGTAGGCATGCTGGACGCCAATGGGAGTATAATAGGCGGTTCCATAACCTATGATGGAGCAGATATTGCAAAATATAAGACAGAAGAAGAATGGCTAAAGATCAGAGGCAAAAAAATAGCCATGGTAATGCAGGATCCTATGACCTCCCTCAATCCTCTAAAAATTATTGGTAAGCAGATTCAGGAAAGTGTCGAGCTTCACCAGGGTCTAAAAGGGGAAGAAGCGAAAAAAGAAGCTATTGAGATGCTAAAAAAAGTAGGGATTAACGATCCTGAAAGACGATACAATCAATACCCCCATGAATTTTCTGGAGGAATGAGACAACGTGTAGTAATTGCTATAGCTGTTGCCTGCCGCCCTGAAATCCTTATTTGCGACGAACCAACAACGGCCCTTGACGTTACAATCCAAGCTCAAATTTTGGATCTTATAAGAAGCCTTCAAAGAGACCTGGGTATGACAGTTATATATATAACGCATGACCTTGGCGTAGTTGCCAATGTAGCTGACAGGGTAGCGGTTATGTATGCTGGACAAATTGTGGAGTATGGTCTTATTGATGAGATATTTTATGATGCATGGCACCCTTATACCTGGGCCCTGTTATCATCCTTGCCTCAGCTTACTGTAAAAGGAGAGCCCCTTCCTTCAATTGAAGGCACCCCTCCAAACCTCTTTCATGAAATAAAAGGCGACGCCTTTGCTCCAAGAAACAAAAGGGCTCTGGCGATAGACTTTGTACAAGAGCCGCCATTCTTTAGCGTATCTGAAACTCATAAGGCAAAAACCTGGTATCTAGACCCTAGATCACCAAAGATTGAACAGCCAGAGACAATCCAGAGGCTGCGCAACCACACTTATGAGATAGAGAGGAGTTAGGAATGGCAGAAAAAGAAAAACTGATAGAATTAAAAAACCTGCAAATAACCTTCGGTAGAGGAAGAAAGAAATTTGTTGCCGTAGATGATGTTAACTTTCATATCTACAAGGGGGAGACATTTTCCCTTGTAGGCGAGTCCGGCTCTGGAAAAACAACCATAGGCAGGGCAATAGTGAGACTCAACTCAACATCTGATGGAGAGATTCTCTTTAAGGGCCAAAAAATAAACGGCAAAATCTCAAAGCAGATGGACGAGCAGGTTATCAGGAAATGTCAGATGATATTCCAGGACCCTATGGCATCTTTAAATGAGAGGGCAAAGATTGACTATATAGTATCTGAAG
>JBDHVO010000171.1:0-3127 GCA_039809675.1 Proteocatella sp. | reverse complement strand
CTTAGGGTAAAGCCAGAGCTTCAAAATTGGGAAGGTAGATATTTAACTCATTATACAAAATATGAATTTTAAAATAAAAAACTTGCAATAATATGTGTTTTGGGATTATAATATTTTTCGGAAAGTTTTTGTGAATAGTTTGTTTAAATTAAGGAGAAAACAATGAAAGTTTTATTCAAAAATGACTACAATGAAGTAAGCAAGGCAGCTGCTGAGATATTTATTAAGCAAATCCATGACAAGCCTGATTCAGTTTTGTGCCTGGCAACAGGAAGCACTCCTTTAGGGCTATATAGTGAACTTATAGCAGCAAACAAACAAGGGACAGTAGATTTTTCGGATGTAACAACATTTAATTTGGATGAATATGTGGGTCTTGATCCAAAGCATGAGCAAAGCTATAAATACTTTATGGAGGATAACCTCTTCAACCACATAAACATCAAGAAGGACCACTATAATGTACCATCGGGCATTGAAAGCGATTATGATGCCTATTGCAAAAAATACGAGGATAAGATTGAATCCGCAGGGGGTATAGACCTGTTACTTATTGGAGTAGGTGAAAATGGGCATATTGCCTTTAATGAACCGGACAAAAGCCTAAGTGCGGTTACCCACGTTGTTGACCTTACAGAGGACACCATCCAAGTTAACTCAAGATTTTTTGCAAGTGCTGACGAAGTGCCAAAGAAAGCTGTTACCATGGGAATGGGATCAATCTTAAAGGCAAAGAAGATTGTCCTTATTATAACAGGAGATAAAAAAGCCCACGTTCTTGAAAGACTAATGAATGATAAGAGTATAAGTACGGAATTTCCGGTATCCTTTGTTCTGACTCACAGGGACGTGACCATAATTGCAGATGCTGCTGCATGTAAAAATATGCATAAATAATCACCCTAAGTTCTGTTGTTTGAACCCTGAGGAAATATAAGCTGATATTTTACCTGCTTATTCCTAGGGTTCTTATCCTATATAAGCAGCTTAGCTACATAAAAAGACAGAGCTAAATATAAGAAACGAGACGCCTATGAAAAATTTATTAGAAGGGATAGTCAATTTCAGAGAAAATGACTTTGAGGCCTATAGGGAGCTTTTTAGTGACCTTAAATCAAGCCAAAACCCCACTACCTTATTTATTAGCTGCTGTGATTCAAGGATTGACCCTAACATGCTGACGGGCTCTTTGCCTGGAGAGCTTTTTATAATCCGTAACATTGCAAACATCGTTCCCCCTTTTAGAAAAACTAAAGAATACGTAGCCACTACTTCAGCTATTGAATATGCAGTCCTTATGCTTGGAGTAGAGAATATAATTGTATGTGGTCATTCAAACTGTGGAGGTTGCGCTGCCTGCCTTAAGCCAGAGGGATACCTTGATGAGCTTCCTAATACTAAAAAATGGCTTGAGCTATCTAAGCCTGTAAGGGACAAGGTTATTGGCAGCGTTGAACCTGGCGATTACGGCAAAATTGAATGGCTTATGGAGCAGGCCAACGTTGTTGAGCAGCTCAAAAATCTCTTAAGCTACCCTTATATAAGGGAGAGGGTTAAAAACCAGAGTCTCAAAATAAGTGGCTGGTATTATATCATAGAGACAGGTGAAGTATATATATATGATAAGGACACAGGGGAGTTTCATTTAGCAAATTAAAAATTAAATAAAATTGAAATTATAACCATAAAATTGAAATTTAATGAAATAAATTTAAATTCAAAAAAATATATTGTATAAATATCCTAACTCCTTTATAATAACTAATATATTTGGGTATATTCTGAATATATAGAATATTAATAAAAAGGAGGTTTTAAAATGGCAGAGAACTCAAGAGGCAGCTGGGGGTCCAAGGTGGGCCTTATACTGGCGATGGCTGGAAATGCAGTAGGACTGGGAAACTTCTGGAGATTCCCGTACCAGGCAGCGAGCAACGGCGGTGGAGCTTTTATGATACCGTATTTTGCAGCACTTATAATATTGGGATTGCCACTAATGCTAAGCGAATGGAACCTGGGTCGTTATGGAGGAAAATATGGACACGGGACTCTAGGGCCAATGGTTTATCTGCAGGCTAGAGAGGGAACAAGGCCAAAGACTGCTCTTATT
Source organism: Proteocatella sp. (assembly GCA_039809675.1). GTDB lineage: Bacteria > Bacillota > Clostridia > Peptostreptococcales > Filifactoraceae > JAUNKE01. The sequence goes on along the minus strand of JBDHVO010000171.1, from coordinate 1,017 downwards.
ATTGGAGCAATATGTGGAGGTCTTGCTTTTTCTGTGACCCTGCTGGTAAACTCTTACTATAACCACCTTATTGGTTGGACACTGGGCTTTGCGGTATCTTCCTTTACAGGAGCCTATATGGATACCAGTCAACCTACAGCAGAATTTTTTGTTAATTATATTCAAAGTCCAAAGATGGTATTCACCTTCTGGATAATTGCCCTTCTTGGCCTTGCGTTTGCAGTAATGCGAGGGGTTGAAAAAGGGATTGAAGCCTGGGCAAAAGTAATGATGCCTGTCCTTTATTTATTTGGTATAATATTAGCAGTAAGATCCATAACTATTGGTTCTCCGGTAAATCCGGACTGGAGCTCCCTGAAAGGGTTAAACTTTATCTGGAATCCTGATTTTACAAATCTAACCTGGAGATCAGCTCTTGCGGCAGCAGGCCAGATATTCTTTACTCTATCTATAGGTATGGGTATTATTTGTAACTATGCATCTTATTTAAAACCAGACGATGACGTTGTAGTTTCGTCAATCGCCACAATATCCCTTAATGAATTCGCAGAAATAGTGCTTGGAGGCTCTATAGTAATCCCTATAGCCTATGCCTTCCTTGGTCCTGATGGTATTGGCTCTGGAGTAGGTTTATCCTTTATTGCCCTTCCTAACGTATTTAGGACAATGGCTGGAGGACAGTTCTTCGGCGGTCTTTGGTTCCTGCTTCTTTATTTTGCCGGCTTTACTTCAGCCATAGCCATGTATAACTACCTTACGGCTCTTGTTGAAGAAGACCTTGGGATACCAAGAAAAAAAGCAGCCTGGATAATATTCTTTGCCTATATAGCAGTTGGGCTTCCTGTAGGACTTGAGCAAATTATCAACAAAACAGCAGATTTAGCTTACTTTACAGAGATTGATAACTGGGTAGGGTCATACCTGCTAATAGTTCTGGGCTTTATAGAGATAATAGTTGTTGCATTTTTAATGGGAGAAAAATCTCTTACTGAAATCAATAATGGTGGAATCTGGCAG
>JBDHVO010000170.1:0-3169 GCA_039809675.1 Proteocatella sp. | reverse complement strand
ACAAACCACCTGGATCTGGAATCTATAACTGCTCTGAATGAAGGCTTAACAAGATTCACTGGTGGTATACTCTTTTCATCCCATGACCATCAGTTTATAAATACAATTGCTAATCGTGTAATCGAAATTACCCCAAAAGGAATTGTTGATAAAATGACAAGTTTTGACGAATACCTGGAAAATGATGAGCTTCAATCAAAGATTGGAGAAATGTATGCTGAATAGATATATTTAAAACAACCCAGAAGAAATTTAATTTCGAAAGGAAACAATTTATGAATATAGATACAAAAATCTGGGAAACTCTTTGCTCAAAGGATCAAATAGATAAACGTGTGAGTGAGCTAGGGAAACAAATAAGTGAGGATTATAAAGGGCAAAATATCCATGTAATATCTCTTTTGAAGGGGAGCTTCATATTTGCATCAGACCTTGTAAGGAATATTTCTGTCCCGCTTAAAATATCTTTTATTGTAACGTCAAGTTATGGGCATGGGACCAGTACAAGTGGTGAAGTGAAAATAGAAGAAATGATAAAGGGCAGTATAGAAGGGGAGAATATCCTTGTTGTCGACGATATCACTGATTCCGGCATCACCATGAAAAAGGTTCTTGAGTATTTAAAGAGCAAGAATCCTACGAGCATAAAATCCTGTGTGCTCTTGGACAAGCCAGACCGCAGGGTTGTAGACCTTAACGCTGACTATATTGGCTTTGAGATTGAAGACAAGTTCGTCGTCGGTTATGGGCTTAATTATGGAGACTACTATAGAAACGTGCCCTATGTATTTGCTGTAACAGATACAGACAGATAAATTGATTTGGCTCTTTTATATCGCGAAAATTACAATCTAAAAGCTCATATACTTCAGCCTTAAGCATTTCTTCTAGTAAGCTTGCAGTAAATCTTTCTAATGCATCTTGTAAGAAAATCCTCCCTATTTATATTTTCTCTAAATGGGGAGGGTTTTTATATACAAATTATTTCATCGTCTCATAACAGATGCAAAGCTACATTGCCTACAGGATGCTGATAAAGTCGCTTAATGCCGGATTTGAAGCATCCTTACTCCAAACTGCCACTACTTCAATACTATTATCATTTCCAGCTAAAGGTATAGCACTGATTTTATTGTTAATAAGGTCACGGTCTGTGATTGTAAACGATGGGAGGATTGCAACGCCTAAGCTTAGCGAAACTAAAGATAATATAGTGTTTAAGTCATTGCAGCGCTGGGTGATATTAGGGATAAAGGGTAGTTTTTGGGGTTAATAACAAAGGCGACATCCATAAGTTGGAATAATATTGATTTTCAATGCTTGCAATGCTAGAATAATAACTATAAACTGCTTCGATCTCTAAATAGCACATAACTCGTAAGTTAGTAACGCTGGATAAAAATATTAGGGTTAAATAATTTTAACATGAAAGAGGAGGAGTATGGCAAAATTAAAGCTGATTTTACCAACCACAAAATACAAAGAAGAGATAATGAATTACAAAAAGGATTTTGAGGATAATTGTGACAGTATGGATGGAACAGGTGGTTTAAGTAATACAAAATCTTTTGAAGAGTGGCATAAGACAATCATTGACAACTTAAAGGAAGAAACTGTAAAAAAAGGACTGGTTCCTTCGACTACCTATATGGCTATCTCCATGGAAGATGGACGCTTAATTGGTATGGTTGACATCAGGCATCGCCTGAATGAATATTTGTTAAAACATGGAGGGCACATAGGCTATAGTGTTTTAAGGTCAGAAAGAGGTAAAGGTTATGCCACTGAGATGTTGGAATTAGCCTTAGAAGAATGTAAAAGGCTTGGAATTATTAATATTTTGATTACTTGCGATAAAGATAACCTTGCATCGGCAAAAACTATTTTAAAAAATAAAGGGAAATTAGAAAACGAGGTTCAGGAAGGAAATAGGATTACACAGAGATATTGGATTGATTTATTATAAAGAACTGCCAAACATGTGATGTACAAACATACCATCGAGAATGGGATTCTTACAGGCCTTAAGGATTGTATATAAAATAAGCAAGGGGGTTTGTTATGAAAGGAAAATCGATTTTTGCATCATTGCTAATATCGGCTGTAGTAATTAGTATGTTTGTTTTGCTCAAACAACCTCTTGATGGTGGCTCAACTAAGCCTCATGACACTATTGAAACAGAAATAAAGGAAAATAAGCAACAAACAACTGATATTGCCAGTAAAGCCTATGAAATAATAAGTGAATATATGAAAGCCCAGTCCATAGCAGCCTTTTCTCCTTACTATGAGCTTTTAGATTTTCAAATTTCAAATTATGCAGAAAAGAGTAGCGATATTGGCACAGAGGCCACATTTTACTACAAAATAATAGAGAAAAACTATGACAAAGACCCGGATACTGTTGGTAATATAAAAAAAGCCAAAGAGAGCAAAAGCAAAGAATATCAGCAGCTTTACGATGAATATTTAGAGCCTAGAGAAATGAATTTTGATTTTAAAGTTGTTATTGATAAAGAAGGAAAAATTACTCTATACTCCAATTTATCGCCTAACGGAATCAAATGGGAAGAAACTAAGATGACTGACTTTATCATAAAAGAATAAAAGCATTAAGCACGAAATCATTAGAATGGAAAAAATTAAAGTCTAAGCAAGTAGTCCAAAAGAAAAATTGTGAGGTTTAGTATGAAAAATAATGAACTAGAGCTAACCTTAAACCAGTCTGCCCTTATACTTGAAACCTTAAAAATTCGCTTTGAGAATAATATGGACAGGCATCCAAATGTAGATTGGAATCGTGTGCAAGCAAGGCTGGAAGAGAACCCCAAAAAATTATGGTCTCTAAACGAAATGGAGCAGACGGGCGGAGAACCAGACCTTGTGGGCTTTGACGATAAAAAAGGTGAATTTATGTTTTATGACTGTTCGCCAGAAACTCCTAAGGGACGAAGAAACATATGCTATGACCATCAAGGGTTAGAATCAAGAAAAACCCACAAGCCTGAAAACAATGCAATAGACATGGCGGCTGCCATGGGAATTGAAATTCTGTCGCAAGACCAGTACCGTGGGTTACAAAAATTGGGTAAGTTTGACCAAAAAACATCAAGCTGGGTGAAAACACCTGACTCAATTAGAAAACTTGGCGGGGCACTCTACTGTGATA
>JBDHVO010000169.1:0-3179 GCA_039809675.1 Proteocatella sp. | reverse complement strand
CCTCCTAATAATTGGTTGATTGCTTAGGCTATAAGGTAGTCTACAAGCCCACTTATTCATACCCTGGTCTGGCGGATTTAAACCTAGGATAAGAGGTATTTCTCTCCCTGGTCCGTCCTTCCTTATTTTTCTTTTTCAAGCTCCACTGTTTTTTGGGTCTGCTTACCCATATGACTTTTTATGGTAATGCCTTCGATATTTTGGATAAGATTTTGAAATTTTGTGTAGCCATAGTCTCTTACATTAAAGTCCGGATGGTTGTCCTTTATTTTTTGGGCCAGCCTGCTTAGACTCATATGGCCTCCTGAGCTTCTTATAATATCTATTATTTCTTTCCCTAATATATCTTCGTTATGGCCTCCTGTAAGGCTGGCGTATATTATGGTTCCCCTTGCCTTGAGGCTTATGAAGCTTTGATTTTCCAAGAATTTTGACAGCTTACTGTAGCCGTAATTTCGTACGTCAAAGTCAGGATACCTTTTGATGAGCAAATTGCCGAGCTCCCCAATTGACAGGGGTTTTTCATCATCCTCCCTGTCTGATAATATGTTCAGGATTGAGTGGTTTATGGCCTTTAACTCCGTCAGGGTCTTTTCTTCCCCTCCCCTGCCATTGGTCTTTTCCTCCTCGCTGTCGCTTTCTGCCAGGATATCCAGGTACTTAAACACGTTACAGGCCGCGGTAAATGCTCTGGGGGTTTTCTGCTCCCCCATGCCTATGACCATCATGCCTGATTCCTTGAGCCTTATGGCCAGCTTGGTAAAGTCCGAGTCGCTTGATACTATGCAAAAGCCTTCCACCTTGGCCGAGTACAATATGTCCATAGCATCTATTATCATGGCTGAGTCTGTGGAGTTTTTGCCCGCCGAATAGGAATACTGCTGCATAGGAGAAAAGGCAAATTCCGAAAGAACGGCCTTCCAGCCTGATGACTGGTTTTGGGTCCAGTCAGTATATATCCTCTTGTAGGTCACATCCCCATAGCCTGATATTTCATCCATTATGTACTTTATGTATTTTGCAGATACATTTTCTGCATCTACCAGGACTGCAAAGCGTTTCTCCTGTTTTCTATCATCCATATTTTCTCCGTTCGCCTAAGCTTCTCTAGTACAAAGGCTTATCCTTGCTTTTAGTGGTGAATCTATCCCATCAGCCTTGCCAGTGTAAGATTATAAATTTTCATAAGGGTCATTATATTAGTCATTATATATAATAATAGCATAAAATCTGATGTTTTTTTCATTAAGAGGCCGGCTTTTATAATGTCTTCTGCTTCAAGCTCTCTCGTTTTGTCGCCCAGGCTTGGCTTTTCCACAAGCTTGCCAAAGTAAACACTATCTCCACCAAGCTGGATTCCAAGGGCCCCGGCAACTGCTGCCTCAGGCCAGCCTGCATTGGGGCTTTTATGGTTTTTGTGGTCTCTGAGAGCTATGGTCTGGGCATTTTTGTAATCATAGCCCTTTACAGCAGAGGCGAATATAAAGCCCACAAGGCTTATTCTCGCAGGTATATAGTTAAAAAGGTCATCAATTTTTGCAGAAAAGTAGCCCAGGTCTTCGTATTTTTCGTTCTTGTAGCCCACCATGGAGTCCAAGGTGTTTATAGCCTTGTAGGCCATCATGAGGGGGGCTCCTCCAAGGACAGCATAAAAAAGAGGGGCAGTCACTCCATCAACTGTATTTTCAGCAACAGTTTCCACAGCCGCCCTTATAATTTCTTTGAAGTACAGCTTTGTTGTGTCCCTGCCCACCAAAAAGCCTATTCTTTGGCGGGCCTTTTCAATGTCCTTGCTTACTACTGTGTCATAGACAAATCTTGCTTCATCATAGAGGGTCTTGCCAGCAAGCCCTGTCCAAATAATTGTGGTTTGAATAAAAAAGCCCAGGGCAAAATTAAACCTAAAGGCAGCTTTGAGGATTATGTATGTTAGAAAAAAGGCACTTCCAGCTGTGAGCAGCCACAAAAAAAATCCTGCTACCTTAAGGGCTTTTTTTGTTTTTGCAATTCTTCTCAGTTTTTGTTCAAGGAAGCTGATGAGCTTTCCCATGTAGACAACAGGATGGGGGAACCATAAAGGATCCCCCAGGAGTTTGTCTATTATATAAGCCAGTATTATTGATATTGGCTGCTGAAATATCATAAACAATATTTCGGTTTTACTATTCATAGTTCATTCCCGTCTGCTTTACATAAATGTCAGGCGTCTTAGGCTCAGCCTTGGCTGCAGGCGTATCCTCTGGCGAAGGAGCTGCTTTCACAATCTCCCCCTCCTTGCCTGTTCTTCCAAAGAGCTTTTCCTTTTCAGGTTTTTTTTCGGCATTTTGTTGGTCTTTGTATATTTGAGCCATAAGCTCTGTAATAAGAGTATGGCCGGCACTGAATGCCCTTAGGTTTATTTCTTCAGTCCCTTTTGGGATGCGGTTTAGCATAGCTTCTCTTATGACTTCCCTATCAAGGGTTTTCATGATTTCTGACAAGGCGCCCAGGGCAACTATATTGGTTACCATGGCTTTGCCTATCTCCTCTGTGGCTGTATCCAAGATTGGCAGTCTGTAGATAGTTCGTCCAACTACCTCTGTTCCTGTTTCTATGCTGCTGTCTATGACGCAGATTCCGCCTTGGACAACCTCTTTGTTATATTTATTGTAGGCATCCTGGGTTAAGGCCAAAAATACATTCGGCTTGTTGACCTTGGTAAAATATATCTCATTGTCACTTATAATTATTTCTGATTTACTTGCTCCCCCTCTGGCCTCAGGGCCGTAGGACTGGCTTTGTATGGCGTTTTTCCCCATGGCGATTGCAGCCTCTGCAAGGATGATTCCAATAAGAATGATCCCCTGGCCTCCTGATCCGCCCAGTCTCAGCTCAATTTTCATATGCCCTCCTAAAGCCTTACCCTGTCAATCAGAGCCTGGTATACCTCTGTATATTCAGGTTCTATTTTGTTAACAAATTCCCCCATAAGCATTTTGCCGGCAAGCTTTTCTTCAGGGAGCTTTTCTGCGGCCTTTACATCAATATAGGTGTCCTTTAGGTCTCTGAACATATCTGGAGCAGCACCCTTTGCATTTTTACGGCCGTAGTAGGTAGGGCATACGCTCATGCCTTCTACTAGGGCAAAGCCCTTATGCTCTATTGCCTTTTTTACATAGCCTGCCATGGCCTTTGCGTGG
>JBDHVO010000168.1:0-3183 GCA_039809675.1 Proteocatella sp. | reverse complement strand
AATTACATTGGGATTGTTATCTAAAACCGTAACATCTATTCCCTCTGCTACCATTAGCTCCGCCAGCTTATAGCCAAGCTTTCCAGCCCCAATTACCATTACCTTCATATATTTACCTCGGTTCTTAAAATGTCAACACAAATACATAATATACCAAATAAACACAGTTATTACAACGTTCATTTGTCTGCTTCAAATATTAATCTTAGCTTCCCCTTTGTCTCTCCTTGGATATAGCTTTTTCAAAAAGCCTTGATGCACTCCAGCCACTGAATATGCCCAGGATAACTCCTCCTGCAACATCAAGGGGATAATGCATAAAGAGATATATTCTTGAAAAACTGATAAAAACAGCAAGTATAAGTATATATGGTGAGCAGCTTTTTATGTACCTCTTAAATACGTAGACAAGAGCAAAGGATGATGCTGTATGACCAGATGGAAATGAGTACCGGGTAGATTTTTCTATAAGAAGCTCCACAAGAGGGAAGCTGTCGTAGGGCCTTGGTCTTTGGATTATATTTTTTAAGAAAAGCTCTCCTAAAAGAGTACTAATTAATAGGGCGCATAAAGAAATCATCCCTGCCCTTCTTGTTTTTTTTACAAAAAGCAAGCCTACAGAAATTATTATCCAAATAAGCCCCCTGTCTCCTGCCTTGGTTGCAAGCAGCATAACCTTATCAAGGAAGGGGGATTGCATATTTGTCTGAACAAAAAACAAAAGCATTTCGTCAATATCTCTTAAAGCATCAATCATAATACCTCCTTGTGCCTGTTAAGAGCATTATACCAGTATTTAGAGCAAAACCAAATGAAATTTATTGTAAAATGACAGATAATTAATTAGGCTCCTAAAATATCCTGCCACGTGTTACAATAAAGCAAGGAAAAATACTTGATATATAATTAGATCTTTAAGGAGGCCATATGTTTAAACTCAGGATATTTTCAGATTTTGCATGACCCTACTGCTACTTCGGTCTTGGTTTGATCGAAAGGTTGAAAAGTGACGGCTATGAATTCATAACAGAATGGATGCCCTATGAGCTATCTCCAGACGCTTCCAAGGAGGGAGAGGATCTTTACGCCTACCTTCCAAGAAGTCAGGTGGAAAGCTCTATAGATAGGCTTAATCTGATGGGCCAGGAGCTTGGAATCCATTTTAACAATAAAAACAAAAAATTTAATACAAGGCGGGCTCACTTGGCCGGTTACTATGCAAAAGACCAGGGACTTTACGAAAGCTTCTCCAAAAAAGTGTTTGAAGCATATTTTGTTGATGGAGTGAATATTGCACAGGAGGATATCCTGAGTAAAATTGCTGACGAGGCCGGTCTTAACTCCTCAGATATGAACAACCTGATAAATTCTGGAGCATATACAGAAAGACTTTTTGCAGATTTTGAAATAGCTGACAGGAACACAATTAATGTCGTTCCTACCTTCATAGCCGGTGAAGACGTTCGTTTTTCCGGTATAGTAGCTTACAAGGATTTTAAAAAAATATTTGACGGTCTCTAAAAACAGCCCTTTAATCCTGTAACTGATAACCCCCAGGCTTAGGTTAAAAACCTAAGTCTGGGGGTTATCTATGCTGAGGCAGAAGGCCTTCCCTTATCCTCTAAAGAAGTACCCGGCCATGAAAGGCATAGGCCTTTTTGTCTGCATTTATTTTAATTTCAAGGTCCTCTCCTTGTTGTCTGTGAATTACAAGCAAATCGGATGGGTTTAGCAAATAGCTCTTCTTGTCTACATATACTTCAAGCTGAGAATCCCAGCTATACAAACAATCAAAGGTCTCTTTTTTTGCCTCCGCCTCCGCAAGTATATGCTCTTTTTGGACAAGGAGGCTCTCCAGGCTTCCCCTGGCTCCGTTTGCCAGCATAAGGTTAAAATCTTTTGCCTTTCCAAAGCTGCGGGTTTCAGCTCGGCCTGAAAATTCGTAGATTTCAAAGGGCTGAAGCTCTACAAAGCTTTTGTTGTCATGGGTCAGTCTAAGGCTCTTATCAAGAGGACTTATAAACCTATCCACCCCCAGGAGCTTGGTAAAGCTTGACTCCTCTTGTTCTACGCTTGCAGAGCTTATCCTGAATTTGAAGTCAAGGTTTCCATACCGGGAGTCTTCAGGATAAATGAACAGCTCTGTGGTTTTCCCTCCTGACCAGCTACTTGTTGAATAAGTCTCCCGGCCTACTAGTATTATATCCATCTTCCCTCCGAATTAAGGATGGTCCTTGCCTGTGAAGGAGTCTGCAACAAGCTTAAATACTGCTACCCTTGCAGCCATCTTGTCATCAAAGGAAAAGTCCTTACCTGTCTGGTGCTTCATTAAAAGAGTCAGGGCTTTTTTCTTTTCTTCGGCTTCATCTACAAATTCTGCTTTCCCGCTTCCTATTATACTTTTGAAGGAATAGGAATACTCGCAGGCATTATCGTCTTCTATAAGTCTATGCTCGCAGTCCATCTCAAAAGCGACCTGGCTATTTTCTTTTAGACTGGAGATTTTTCTGCCTTCCTTTGCACTGTGGAAATAAAGAATCAGCTCATCTTCATAGGAGTAGCCAAAATTCAAGGGAACTATGTAGAGGCCGTCCTTGTCCTGCATGGCTATTCTACAAATTTTACATTCATCAATAATTGCTCTTAGGGCATCTTTTTCTGTTACCTGACGGTCTTTTCTTCTCATGCTTCCTCCGGTTCTTTACTTTATAATATCTGCCAGCTCAAAGTCCAAAATTTTTCTTAAATCACTAAGGCTTACTTCGACCATATGGCCTATTTTGCCTGCGTTGAACATAATTGAAGCAAATTCTCCTGCTGTATCGTTTATTACTGTTCTGAACTTTTTTTTCATTCCTATCGGAGAACAGCCTCCGTGTTCATAGCCTGCTATGGCCAAAAGATCCTTTGATTTTTCCATCTCCAGAGTCTTTTCATTAACTATGGCTCTGGCCTTTTTCATATCAAGAGCTGCATCCACCGGAACCAAAAATACATAGTGGTCCTTTGATTTTCCAACCGTTACAAGGGTTTTGAAAAGCTGGGCCGGGTTTATACCAAGCTCAGCAACAACCTCCGTTCCGCTTACTGCTCCAGAGTCCGAATAATCGTAGGTCTTATAGTCTATTTTCTCCTTGTCCAGTATCCTCATTACGTTGGTTTTTACTGCCATATAATCTCCCT
>JBDHVO010000167.1:0-3227 GCA_039809675.1 Proteocatella sp. | reverse complement strand
TAAAGCCTCCTCGTACTGTGGAGCAGGGACTTTTTGGCAAGCCAACTGTCCTGAACAATGTCGAGACCTTTGCCAATGTGCCAAAGATTCTTCTTCACGGCTCTTTTGAATTCAAGAAAAACGGGACGGTAAAATCTCCTGGAACAAAGGCCTTTGCAATTACAGGCAATGTCGTAAATACAGGCCTTATAGAGGTGCCTATGGGGACTACCCTTAGGGAGGTTATTTTTGATATAGGCGGAGGAATCCAGGGGGGCAAGGAGTTTAAGGCTGTACAGATTGGTGGGCCATCGGGAGGCTGTCTGAAGAATGTACCTGAGCATATGGATTTGTCGCTGGATTTTGACTCTCTAAGCAAGGTAGGGGCTATGATTGGATCAGGCGGTATGGTTGTTATGGATGAGGATACCTGCATGGTAGAAGTAGCCAGATTCTTTATGAATTTTACCCAAAACGAGAGCTGCGGCAAGTGTGTCCCTTGTCGTGAGGGTACCAGGAGGATGCTTGAAATCCTAGAAAAAATAGTAAGTGGCAACGGGACTTTGGAGGACCTTGATTTACTTGAGAGTATTTCTGATACTGTTAAGCATACATCCTTATGCGGACTTGGCAAAACAGCAGCAAACCCTGTCCTAAGCACCCTGGAGCATTTTAGGGATGAGTATCTTGCCCATGTTGTTGACAAGGTCTGCCCTACAAAAACCTGCACCAAGCTGGCAAAGATTTTTATAGTGCCGGAGCTTTGCAGGGGCTGCAGCAAGTGTGCCAGAATATGCCCTGTAGGAGCTATTGAAGGTAAGATTAAAGAGGTTTACAAGATAGATTCGGCAAAATGTATTAAGTGTGGTGCCTGTATTGAGGCTTGTGCCTTTAGGGCAGTTCAGGAGGCTTAGGATGAAGAATTATATGAATATAGACGGTAACCGGGTCGAGTTTAATAGCGAGAAGAATATTCTTGAAGTTATAAGAAATGCCGGTATTGACCTGCCAACATTTTGCTACCACTCGGAGCTGAGTATCCACGGTGGCTGCAGGATGTGTACGGTAGAGGATGACAGAGGCAATATTTTTGCCTCCTGCTCTGAGAGACCAAGGGAGAATATGACTATATATACCAGCACCCTAAGGCTCAAAAAATACAGAAAAACAATTCTTGAGCTGCTTTTGGCCAACCACGACAGGGAGTGTACTACCTGCGAGATTACTGGCAGGTGCGAGCTTCAGGTCTTGGCTCACAAGTATGGGGTCAGGGATATAAGATTTGAGAACAACTATATTGAAAGGGAGATTGATTACTCTTCTCCTGCTATAGTGAGAAATCCCAACAAGTGCATAAAATGTGGAGACTGTGTCCTAATGTGCGAGGAGGTTCAAGGGGTCGGAGCCATCGGTTTTTCTAACAGGGGGTCTGATGTCCTTATAACGCCTGCCTTTGGAAAAAACCTTGCAGAGTCCAACTGTGTAAACTGCGGCCAGTGCAGGGTGGTGTGCCCAACGGGAGCTATTTCCATAAAAAATGACATAGACAGGGTTTGGGATGCAATTTATGACAAGACCAAAAAGACAGTTGTCCAGATTGCTCCTGCTGTAAGGGTTGCCCTTGGAGAAGAATTCGGGCTTGAGGCCGGAGAAATCACAGTTGGGAAAATGGTTACTGCCCTAAGAAAGCTGGGCTTTGAAGGAGTCTATGATACAGCTATTGCGGCCGACCTTACAGTTGAGGAGGAGGGAGCAGAGTTTTTGGCAAAATTCCAGGCCAAGCAGGGCTTACCCCTCTTTACTTCATGCTGCCCTGGCTGGGTAAAATTTGTGGAAAACAAGTATCCTGAATTTATAAAGAACCTGTCTACAGCAAAATCTCCTCAGCAGTCCTTTGGCTCTGTTTACAAGGAGTATGCCAGGGTAAACCCTTCTGATGACAGGGAGGTTGTCGTTGTATCTGTAATGCCATGCACCGCAAAAAAAGAGGAATGTGCCAGAGAGGAATTTATGACGGGCGGAAAACCTGATGTGGATGTTGTAATAACCACCCAGGAGCTTGCTATGATGATAAACGAAAGAGGCCTGAGCTTTAGGAGTCTTGAGGAGGATTCCTTTGATATGCCTTTTGGAATTGCATCAGGAGCCGGGGTTATTTTTGGCAACACTGGCGGAGTTATGGAAGCAGTTATAAGGGATGTGGCAGGAGATGTCCTGGACAAGGTGGTTCTTGAGGATCTTTACAAGGAGGTCAGAGGGCTTGAAGCAGTGAAAGAAGCTGTAATAGACCTTGGAGAAGCAAAAATAAGGGTTGCTGTTGTTCATGGCCTGAAGAACGCAGACATTATTTTAAAGGATATAAAATCCGGCGCCAGAGAGTATGACTTTGTAGAGGTGATGACCTGTATAGGGGGCTGCATCTCAGGTGGAGGCCAGCCAATCAACAGGGAGCCTGCCGGACTGACAAGAAAGAAAAGAGCTGCAGGACTGTACAGTGTTGATAGGTCCAAGCAGATAAAACGGTCTAAGGATAACTTTGTAATGAAGCAGCTTTATGAAGGCATACTAAAGGACAATACCCATATTATGCACACTCATAGGTAAGAAAAGCTTTGTAGAACAAGAAAAAAATCTGTACCGCTCGATAAGGCGGTGCAGATTTTTTGCTGTAGTGGCAGAATTGGTTTAGATAAAAGAAACTATATGGTATAATCGCACCAAAGCAGTGCGCTTCATATAGGAGCGGGATAAGGAGATAAATATGAATATAAATAAAAGTCTTGGCCCTCTCCCCTTGGATAAGAAGGAGGCCCTTCGCTACCTGGGCTACAGGGGTCAGGCTATGGATGAGACCAGCCTGGATCTTTTGGACCAGGCATCTGATGATCTTATAAAGGCAGCCAGACCCAAGTACATCTGGCAGGCCTTCAGGCTTGATGGCGAAAGGGAGTCTGCTCTGCCTTTTCTTGAAGGCTCTGACATCAGAAAAAACCTGAAAGGTTCAAGCTACTGCGCTATTTTTGCAGCTACCTTGGGGCTTGAAGTAGACCGCCTTATTGCAAGATATGAGTATATATCCATGACAAGGGCTCTTTTTCTTGATGCCTGTGCTTCCTCTTATATTGAGTCGGTTTGTAACCTTTGCAATGAAGAAATAAGGGCAACCTTTGCTGGGGAGGGTCTTTTTGTAAGACCTAGGTTTAGCCCCGGCTATGGAGATTTGCCCATAAGCCTTCAGGGCAGGATTT
>JBDHVO010000166.1:0-3242 GCA_039809675.1 Proteocatella sp. | reverse complement strand
AGAAGAATACTTTATAAAAAACGTCCTTAACCTTATTGACAGCCCTAAGCCAGTAAAGCTTGTACATGGGGGCAAGGAGCGGGTTCACTCCTGCTACAACGGGATTATGGCAACAAGCAGTGAGACTGATATTGTCCTGGTTCATGACGGAGTAAGGCCCTTTGTAAGGCCAGAGGAAATAAACGAGGTAGTAAGAACTGCGAGAAAAACCGGTGCAGCAGTTCTGGCTGTAAAGTCAAAGGACACAATAAAAATTGCCCCGGCAAATATTATTGAGCATACCCCTGATAGAGAAAATGTCTATCTTATCCAGACTCCCCAGGGCTTTGGCAAGGAGACCCTTGTAAAAGCTTACGAAAGCCTTATAAATTCGGATACTGATTTTATTCCTACGGACGATGCATCAGTTGTAGAAAGCTTTGGCCAAAAGGTGCATATAGTAGAGGGCAGCTACGAGAATATAAAAATAACCACTCTGTCTGATGTAGTGCTGGCAGAGGCACTTTTGAGATCGGAGGAGCTCTTTGCTTAGAATAGGCCAGGGCTATGATGTGCACCGCCTTGTAGAAGGCAGAAAGCTCATTATAGGCGGGGTAGACATCCCCCATGAAAAAGGCCTCCTAGGCCATTCTGATGCAGATGTCCTAATCCATGCCATAATGGACGCCATACTGGGGGCCTTAGGCTTGGGGGATATAGGCAAACACTTCCCTGATACATCAGAGGATTATAAGGATGCTGACTCAAGAGCGCTGCTGAGAGAGATTAGCTCTCTTTTGAAAGAAAAGGGTTTTTGGATAAACAATCTTGATGCAGTCATAATAGCCCAGACTCCCAAAATGGCGCCCTATATAAGTCAGATGAAGGCAAATATAGCCAAGGATCTTGAAACGGATTCAGAGCGTATTAATATAAAGGCAACAACAACAGAAGGGCTGGGTTTTGTCGGAACCAGGGAGGGTATGGCTGCCCAGGCTGTTGTCCTGATCGAAAAATAATTTAGGGGAGGTTTTTATGGAATTCAAAATGATTCACAACAACTTTAATGTGCTAAACCTTGAAAAAAGTCTTAAGTTTTATGAGGAAGCCCTGGGGCTTAAAGAAATAAGAAGAAAAGAAGCCTCTGATGGCAGTTTTATAATTGTATATATAGGTAACAATAATTCGGCCCACCAATTAGAGCTTACCTGGCTGAGAGACTGGGACAGGCCCTACAATCTGGGGGACAATGAATTCCACCTTGCATTTGAAACAGATGATTTTGACGAGGCCCACAAAAAACATCAGCAAATGGGCTGTATAGTGTATGAAAACAAGGACATGGGAATCTACTTTATAGCAGACCCTGACAATTACTGGCTGGAAGTATTACCAAAAAGATAATTGCAAAAGACCTTGATTTTTTTATAATAATAGTGTAAACTATTACAGGTGCAAAAAGCACAAATAATTCACGCTCTGCGATTTTCAGCAAGGTGCCGCAAGGTCTGCTGATTGGGAACAAGGCGGAAGAAAAAACCTAAAGGAGAAAAAACATGGCTGTAGTAAGTATGAAACAACTACTGGAAGCTGGTGTACACTTTGGTCACCAGACAAGAAGATGGAACCCTAAAATGGCAAGATTCATCTTCACTGAAAGAAACGGAATCTACATTATTGACCTTCAAAAAACTGTAAAGAAGATCGAAGAAGCGTATGATTTCATCAAAGAAGTTGCAGAAGAAGGAAAACCAATCCTTTTTGTTGGAACAAAAAAACAGGCTCAGGATGCTATCAAAGAAGAAGCTGAAAGATCTGGAATGTACTTTGTAAATGAAAGATGGCTTGGAGGAATGCTTACAAACCACCAGACTATCAAAACAAGAATAAACAGACTAAGAAAGCTTGAAGTTATGGCTGAGGATGGAACCTTCAATGTTCTTCCTAAGAAAGAAGTAATCAAGCTAAATGCTGAAAAAGAAAAGCTTGAGAAATACCTTGGTGGAATCAAGGATATGCCTGAGCTTCCGGGAGCACTTTTTGTAGTAGACCCAAGAAAAGAAAGAATAGCTATTCTTGAAGCCCACAAATTAGGAATTCCTGTAGTAGGAATTATTGATACAAACTGTGATCCTGATGATATCGACTTCCCTATTCCAGGAAACGACGATGCAATCAGAGCGGTTAAACTGATTACAAGCGCAATATCCCAAGCAATAATCGAGGTTAAGCAAGGTGAAATTGTAGAAACTGAAGTTCAAGCTGAAGTTGAAGTTGAAGAAGTAAACGAATAATAGTAATCATAGATGATACCCACTTTGTACAGCCAATGTTACTAAGATTGGGTATCTTTTTTTGAAACGGAGGAAAAATTAATGCAAATAAGTGCAAGTATGGTTAAAGAGCTTAGGGAAAAAACTCAAGCTGGAATGATGGATGTAAAAAGAGCCCTTCAGGAAGCTGAGGGTGATATGGATAGAGCAGCGGATATCCTAAGGGAAAAAGGCCTGTCAAAGGCAGCAAAAAAAGCTGACAGAATTGCAGCAGAAGGCCTTGTAAAAATCGCTATAGCTGGAGATGGAAAGAAAGCTGCCATAGTAGAGATAAACTCCGAAACTGACTTCGTAGCTAAAAACGAAGAGTTTATTGGCTTTGTTCAGGAAATTGCAAACATAGCTCTTGCAAATACTCCTGCTTCAGTTGAAGAACTAAGAGAAATGAAATATACAGGAACAGATGAAACTGTAACTGAAAAACTGAACTCCCTAATTGCAAAAATAGGCGAGAACATGAACGTAAGAAGAGCAGAGATTGAAGCTGCAAGTGGAGCCGTTATTGGATACACTCACGGAAACAACAAAATAGCTGTGCTTGTAAACCTTGAGTCAGATGCATCCCCAGCAGAGCTTGAAGAGCTTGGAAAAGACATAGCAATGCAAATAGCTGCAATGAGTCCAATTTATGTTTCAAAAGATGATGTTGATGCAGACTATATTGAGCATGAGAGAGGAATCCTTACAGCTCAGGCTATGAACGAAGGCAAACCTGAGGAAATAGCAAAGAAAATGGTAGAGGGCAGACTGAAAAAGCAGCTTCAGGAAGTATGTCTCCTAGAGCAAACTTTTGTTAAGAACAGTGACTTTACTGTAGGACAGATTGTAGAAAACAAAGCGAAGGAACTTGGTAAAGCGATTAAGGTTGCGTCAATAAAGAGATTTGAGGTTGGCGAAGGAATCGAGAAAAAAGAAGAAAACTTTGCAGAA
>JBDHVO010000165.1:0-3285 GCA_039809675.1 Proteocatella sp. | reverse complement strand
AGTAGGAGTAGTATCCTCGATTATAGGAACTTTCTTTGTAAAGGGTGATGAAAAAACTGATCCAAGTAAGGCGCTCAACAGGGGTACATATGTATCTGCTGCAATTACAATTGTTGCATCCTTCCTTCTTTCAAAAAATCTCCTTGGAGATACAAACGGTTTCTTCGCTATAGTATTTGGACTTGTAGTAGGAACCCTAATTGGAAAAATAACTGAAATTTATACATCAGACGAGCATAAGCACGTTAAAAAAATTGCTGACCAGTCAGAAACTGGACCGGCAACAACAATAATTTCTGGACTTGCTGTAGGTATGGAATCAACTGCTTATCCAGTAATCCTTATTTGTATTGGTATCTTAGGTGCTTACTGGGCACTTGGCCTTTACGGAATCGCTCTTGCAGCGGTTGGAATGCTTGCAACTGGTGGTATGACTATAGCTGTTGACGCTTATGGACCTATCGCTGATAACGCAGGTGGAATAGCCGAAATGGCTGAGCTTCCAAGCTCAGTCAGGGAGATTACAGACAAGCTTGACTCAGTAGGAAACACAACTGCAGCTATTGGAAAAGGCTTTGCAATTGGCTCTGCTGCCCTTACAGCTCTTGCCCTGTTTGCATCCTATACAGCAGTAACAGGACTTACTGAAATTTCAATAACAAAACCAGCAGTTATTGTTGGTATGCTGATAGGCGGAATGCTTCCATTCCTTTTCTCAGCTATGACTATGGAGGCAGTTGGTAAAGCAGCCTTTGAAATGATTGAAGAGGTTAGAAGACAGTTCAGAGAAAAGCCGGGCATTATGGCTGGTACTGAAAAACCTGACTATGCCAGATGCGTAGATATATCTACAGGAGCAGCTCTTAAAGAAATGGTAATTCCGGGAATCCTGTCAGTTGCAACTCCAGTTGTCGTAGGTCTTCTACTTGGAACAGAGGCTCTGGGTGGCCTGCTTGGTGGATCGCTGGTATCAGGGGTTCTAATGGCTATAATGATGTCAAATGCCGGTGGTGCATGGGACAATGCCAAGAAGTATATTGAAGGCGGAGCTCACGGCGGAAAAGGCTCTGACCCACATAAGGCAGCGGTAGTTGGGGATACAGTAGGTGATCCTTTCAAAGATACATCCGGACCATCAATCAACATCCTTATAAAGCTTATGACTATAGTATCGGTAGTATTTGCCCCAATATTTGTACAGTATGGCGGAATCTTGCTACACCTGATTGAAAAGTAAATGATTTGTATTAGCCTTTGGAGAAATCCAGAGGCTTTTTGTGTATAAAGATTAGAAATATGCTATACTAAAGAGATGACTAAGATACAGCTATGAAATATAGATGGGAGTATATATGAAGAAAAAACTTGTGCTTTTGGACGGGAACTCTCTTTTTAACAGGGCCTTCTTTGCCCTGCCTTTACTTATGAACAAAAAAGGCTTTTATACAAATGCCATATACGGCTTCGCTACTATGGCCAACAATATAATAGAAAGTCAAAAGCCAGACTATATGGCGGTTGCCTTCGACCTTAAGGCCCCAACCTTCAGACACAAGGAGACTGCTGACTACAAGGCGGGAAGAAAAGCTATGCCTGAGGAGCTTGTAATGCAGGTAGAGCCACTAAAGAAAATGGTGGATGCCATGGGCATTACCAGGGCGGAATTTGAAGGCTATGAGGCAGATGATATAATAGGCACCTTGTCCAAATATGGAGAAGACAAGGGGCTTGAGGTAATTATAGTTACTGGTGACAAGGACGCCCTCCAATTGGCCTCTGAAAATACAAGAGTCTTAATTACAAAAAAAGGTTTTTCAGAAACAGAGGACTTTGACGCCCAGGCAGTCTTTGAAAAATACGGACTAACTCCCCATGAATTTATAGACCTCAAGGCCCTTATGGGGGACAAATCTGACAATATCAAGGGAGTTGCAGGAATAGGGGAAAAAACAGGCATAAAGCTTCTCCAGGAGTACAGCAGCGTAGAAAATATCTACAAAAACATAGAAAATATAAAGGGCTCTGTTAAAGCCAAGCTTGAAAAGGACAAAGAATCAGCCTTTTTGAGCAAGAAACTGGCAACTATAGTAAGGGATATGCCGATAATTGTTGACCTAGAGGAGCTTAGCTTTGATGGTGTCCATGGAGACGAGCTGGCAGAAATTTATAGAGAATTTGAATTCACTTCTCTCTTAAACAAGCTTTCAAGAGACCTGAGCCAGAAACCAGCTACAGCTAATGAAGTCCCTGCCCAGCCAGCAGGCCATCAAGAAGCACCAGAAAACCAGGCAAAGACAGGTGGGAGCAAGGCAAAAGCCTATGAAGAAAGTGAAATAAAGATTGAAATAAGAGAAGGCTTTCAAATGGAAGCTGGTGAGGTCAAGAATAAGGAAATTTTTCTGCTGGCAGATATTGAGAAAAGTCCCAAGGGCCAGGCCTATATAATAAACAAGGTCTACCTCCTTATAGGGGATGTCCTGCATATAGTTTCTGAGCCAGACATCTTAAGCCTCAAAGCCCTTTTGGAGGATGAATCAGTAAGCCTGAGGGGGCATGACCTCAAAACCATTTACAAGGCATTTTTATCCTATAAAATAGATATAAAAAACCTCTATTTTGATACAGAGCTCGCTGAGTATGTGATAGACTCAAACAGCGGCAAATACTCTATTGAAGATATAAACAACAAATATGGCTTTGGTATTTATGAAAATCTTGAAGCTATTTTGGGCAAGGGGAAGGCAAAAATTCCTTCAGCCCTGGCAGATGGAGACAGGTTAACCTCCTACTATAAAAATGCTCTGATAACAATAAAAAAAGCTACAGAAATTATGGAGCAGACTCTGGAGAAAGAAGACCTTGAATTTGTGTTTTTCAGCATTGAAATGCCCCTTATTAAGGTCCTGGCAGGTATGGAGCTGGAGGGCTTTTCGCTTGACAGAGATCTTCTAAAGGACCTTTCGGAGGAATTTGGCCAAAAGATTAAAGAGCTTGAACAAAATATCCACGCCCTTGCAGGAGAGGCCTTTA
Source organism: Proteocatella sp. (assembly GCA_039809675.1). GTDB lineage: Bacteria > Bacillota > Clostridia > Peptostreptococcales > Filifactoraceae > JAUNKE01. The sequence goes on along the minus strand of JBDHVO010000165.1, from coordinate 255 downwards.
ACATAAATTCGCCCAAGCAGCTTGGGGTAATCCTATTTGAAAAGTTGGGCCTTCCTACGGGCAAAAAAACAAAGACTGGCTATTCAACAAATATTGAAGTCCTTGAATTCCTAAGTGATAAGCACCCTATAATAGGAGAAATCATGGACTACAGGCAGCTTACCAAGCTCAAATCCACCTATATAGATGGTCTTGAAAGCATTATGGACAAGGAGACGGACAAGGTATATACCACCTTCATTCAGACAACAACCA
>JBDHVO010000164.1:0-3310 GCA_039809675.1 Proteocatella sp. | reverse complement strand
GTTGAACTAGCAGAAAAATACGAAGCTATGACCTATGTAGATGACTCCCATGGTTCAGGAGTATTAGGTAGAAGCGGAAGAGGTACTATTGACCATTTTGGATTACATGGTAGAGTAGATTTTGGAATGGGATGTCTTTCTAAGGCCATAGGTGTAATGGGAGGATATGTAGCTGGTTCCAAGACTGTATATGAATGGTTAAGTCATAGGGCAAGACCAGTATTATTCAGTACATCTTTACCACCAGCGGCTGTTGGAGCAATTACTGAGGCAATAACTATGCTGATGGAATCAACAGAATACACTGATAAGCTATGGGAGAATGCTAAATATTGGAAATCAAAGATTGGAAGTCTTGGATTTGACACAGGACATAGTGAAACTCCAATTACTCCAGTAATTATTGGAGATGAAGCAACGGCTTATATAATAGTTGTAAATACAATGAGCAGCTTTGTTGCTGGGAATCTAAATAAAGTAAAAAACGAAAAGGTTAGCATAAAGCTTGTTGATAACCTCCCCGATCTTGAGCCTTCTTTTGAAGAACTTGTTATAAATGTAGCCTCCGTTAGAATTGACTCAGTTATAGCAAGGCTTGCTGGACTGTCCAGAGAAAAAGCCCAGGACATAATTCAAAACGGACGAGTTTTTATTGATTACAAGGAATCCAAGGACAAGGCCTTACTTCTCAAAGAGGGAACAGTCCTATCTATAAGAGGCTTTGGGAAATTCAAGTTTATTGAAATACTATCTGAGACAAAGAAAAACAGATTTAGGGTTAAATTTTTGAAATATTTAAATTAATAGCTTGATATTTTAATTCAATCTATGTATAATATTGTAAAGGTAAAGACGAAGACAGTAAATACTTGCAGAACAAACAGAGAGCGTGTGTATGGTGGAAACACGTTGGGAGCATGTATAGAAGATCACTTCTGAACCCAGGATATGATAATGTAAGATCCTGCGCTATGCCAGCGTTATTGGCACTAAGAGCAGATTTTTCTGAACTAGGGTGGTACCGCGATTATTCGTCCCTACACTTTTGTGTAGGGCTTTTTTATTTTAAAAATATTGAATGTAAGGAGAATACAATGGAATTTAAGAATTTAAGTCCCCAACCTATTAAAGAGGTTGAAAAAGGAATCCGCGATTATTGGAATGAAATAGATCTTCTTGGTAGCAGTGTTTCAGAAAGAGAAGGCTGTGAATCCTTTGTGTTTTATGAAGGCCCCCCTACTGCAAACGGCAAGCCTGGAATCCACCATGTTATTGCAAGAACCTTAAAGGACTATGTATGCAGGCACAAAACCATGCAAGGCTACCAGGTTAAACGTAAAGCTGGCTGGGATACTCATGGACTACCTGTAGAAATAGAAGTCGAAAAAAAGCTTGGACTAACTTCAAAGCAGGATATTGAAGCCTATGGAATCAAAGAGTTTAACGAAAAATGTCGTGAATCTGTGTTTGAATATGAGGGCATGTGGAGAGACATGACTGAGAAGATGGCCTATCTGATTGATCTGGATAACCCTTATATAACTTTGGACAATAACTATATTGAGACTCTTTGGTGGATTCTGGACAAATATTATAAAGAAGGGCTAATATATGAGGGTCACAAAATTCTGCCTTACTGTCCGCGATGCGGTACAGGTCTTGCCAGCCATGAGGTTGCCCAAGGCTACAAGGATGTGAAATCAAATACCCTTATTGCTAAATTCAAGTTAAAAGGCAAAGAAAATGAGTATTTTCTTGCATGGACAACGACTCCCTGGACTCTTGCAGCCAACGTGGCGCTGACTGTTTCTCCTGACGAAACATATCTTAAGGTTAGACAAAATAATGAAATCTACTATGTCTCAAAGACATTATCAAAAAAAGTCCTGGGTGATGATTTTGAAGTTCTTGAAGAAATTACGGGAAAAAGCTTGGAATACACTGAGTATGAGCAGTTAATGCCTTTTGTCACCACAGACAAAAAAGCCTTCTTTGTTACTGTTGCAGACTATGTTACTACTGAGGATGGTACAGGAATTGTCCATTCTGCACCGGCTTTTGGAGAAGATGACTACAATACAGGGAAAAGATATGACCTGCCTGTACTGCAGCCGGTTGATGAAGAAGGAAAATATACCACAACGCCATGGGTTGGACGTTTTGTAATGGAAGAGGGACTGGATGTTGACATTATCAAATATCTTGCCGCAGAGAACAAACTTTACAAAAAAGAAAAGATGGAGCACTCATACCCTCATTGCTGGAGATGTCAAACCCCGCTTATTTATTACGCAAAACCAAGTTATTATATAGCTGTAACCAAATATAAGGATACAATAGTAAACAACAACAATACAGTTGACTGGTTCCCTGACTACGTGGGAGAAAAGAGATTTGGAAACTGGTTAGAAAATCTTAATGACTGGGCTATATCACGGTCGAGGTATTGGGGTACCCCTTTAAATATTTGGAACTGTGAATGTGGCCACCAAGAATCTATAGGTTCAAGAGCTGAGCTTGCAGAAAAAGCAATTGAAAAAATCAACCCTGAAACAATAGAGCTCCACAGGCCATACGTAGATGATGTCCATATAAAGTGTAGCAAATGTGGCGGTCAGATGGAGAGGGTTAAGGACGTTATTGACTGTTGGTTTGATTCAGGGGCTATGCCTTTTGCTCAGCATCATTATCCTTTTGAAAACAAAGATAATTTTGATGAGCTTTTCCCTGCAAATTTTATATGTGAAGGGATTGACCAAACAAGAGGTTGGTTCTATTCACTAATGGCTATATCATCCTTTGTAATGGGAAAGTCGCCATACAAACAAGTTTTGGTCAATGATCTAATACTTGATAAAGATGGAAAGAAGATGTCAAAATCGAGAGGTAACACTGTAGATCCTTTTGAAATGTTTGATAGATATGGAGCTGACGTACTTAGATGGTACCTGCTTTATACATCTCCGCCTTGGGTACCAACAAGATTCGATGTTGAAGGGCTAAAAGAGGTACAGAGCAAGTTCTTTGGTACCTTAAAGAACGTATACAACTTTTTTGTGCTTTATGCCAATACTGATAATGTTGACCCAAAGGAGTTTTTTGTAGATCACAGCGAGAGGCCTGAGCTAGATAGATGGATAATTTCAAAATTCAACAATCTTGTAAAAGAGGTAACTGAAGAACTTGAAATATTTGAAGTGACAAAGACACTCAGACTGATTCAGGATTTTGTTAATGATGACCTCTCAAACTGGTATATAAGAAGGTCAAGAAGGAGATTCTGGGCAACAGAGCTTACTCATGATAAAAT
>JBDHVO010000163.1:0-3323 GCA_039809675.1 Proteocatella sp. | reverse complement strand
GGCCCAAAATGTCCAGACGCAGTAACAAAACTGCCCATGTCCTGGGGCTCATCACATCTGGCCAAGCGTCAGATGATGCAACTTCGCATGAGGCTCTTCAGACACCTGAGCCCCACTACAAGGCAGCTGAGCAGGAGGCCAAGCCCCTGGAACCAGCTACTCATGCCCAGGCTGGCTACGACAGCCCAAAAACCCAGGAGCCTGCCGTGACGCCAGGAATTGATGTGCCAGAGGGTCTTGCTGCTCTTTCCGAAAGAAAGCAGCCCTATACCAAGGCTCCAATTGTTGAAATATTGTTTAATGACCACGACCCCCTATCAGACCTTATTCGTAACCAGCTAGAGGCCGGAGATATTATGACTGAGGCTACAAGAAAGGAAAAAATTGCCATGTCAAATGAAACAAAAAACAACCTTGAGGATACTGCCGAACAAGGCCACGGGGTAATGCTTTCAAAAGACTCCACAAGCAACAGGATTACCCTTGTAGACAAAGAAAATGATGAGTCTATAGAGCTTGGCTATAAGTTCCTAAACGTATCAGAGGAGCTGGTGAGAGAAAAAGTCCTCGAAGTTATGAAGGTTGTGGGTACCTGCACCTGTGACCGCTGCATTGTTGATACAGTTGCCCTTGCAGTTACAGGCTTGCCTGCTAAATGTATAGTAGCAGACAAGGACGCCATCTTCCCCCTTCTGGGCTATTACAGGAGCAAATTTGCCTCCTCTGTCCAGACTGAGCTTACGAAGGCTGCAATCCTCGTTAAAAACAATCCCCACCATTAAAAAAAAGCTTTGGGAGCAGACCTGCCCTCAAAGCTTTTTTTACTAGTAGCTGTTTTTGCTTATTTTGAAAGTCCCATTAGCTGTCTTGCTTCTTGAGGACTTGCAATTTCTCTTCCAATAAACTTGGCCATATCAACAATTTTTGCAACAAGCTCTCCATTGCTCTTAGCTAAAACGCCTTTTTCAAGATAGAGGTTGTCCTCAAAGCCTACACGCACATTGCCTCCCATGGCCATGGCAATCTGGGCAAGAGGGAATTCATTTCTTCCAATTCCTGTTGCAACCCAGGTAGAGCCCTGAGGGATTGAGTCAACCATAAAAGTCAGATCTCTGGCTGTTGCAGTCATAGCTCCCGGTACACCAAGAACAAAGTTAAAATGCATTGGCTTAGAAATAAGGCCTTTTTTCATCATAACTATGGCAGTGTCAATCATTCCTTTTTCAAACACTTCACACTCAGGCTTCACTCCGTATTCCTTCATTGTTTCAGCAAATTCCTGAATCATGGTAACAGTATTTGTAAACACCTCGTCACCCCCAAAGTTACAGGTTCCGCAATCAAGAGTTGCGATTTCAGGGCTTAAGAAAACTGGCTGCAGCCTCTCCTTAGCAGTCATCCAGGTAGCTCCTCCTGTACTTGGCAGGATTATAACCTCAGGACATTCCTCTCTGATTGCCTTTATAGCTTCCTCATACCTGTCCTTGCTCTGGGTTGGGGTTCCGTCATCCTCTCTTACATGCAGGTGAATAACAGCTGCACCAGCATCAACAGCAGACTTTGCCTCTCTTACAATTTCTGCAATAGTGTAAGGAACAGCAGGGTTTTGCTCCTTTGTAACCTCAGCACCGCAGATAGCAGCGGTAATAATCAACTTTTCCATAATTCCTCCTATTTATTATATAATCCTTAGCTTTTTGGATAAGGTTTTCATAAGTCCATTATACCAAAGGTCAAGAAATTATCAACCCCAAACTAATGCTGGCTCTTATTTACTTTTTTTAATAATCATGCTACTATTAAGACACATTCAGAGCCTTGCTCCGGAGGTACTAGTAAAACCACCCCATAGCCCTGCTATGGTTTTTTTATATAAAAGGAGATACGATGATTGTTATTGGAAATGACAAGAAAACTGACTCTTACAGATATTCCACCAGACAGCTTCATCCAGAAAATACCCTTATAAGGGTAGGCCCCACTGTAATAGGAGAGGGCAGCCTTACCCTAATTGCCGGCCCCTGCTCCATAGAATCCCAGGACCAGATCATAGCCGTTGCCAAGGCTGTACAAGCCGCAGGTGCTACTATCCTAAGAGGTGGCGCCTTTAAACCAAGAACCTCCCCCTATTCATTCCAAGGACTTGGCAAAGAGGGTATAGCCATGCTTGTCCAGGCAAAAATAGAAACAGGCCTCCCTATTATTAGTGAAATTACAAACCCTTACCAGCTGGATTTGTTTGAGGATGTAGATATCATTCAGGTAGGAGCAAGAAATATGCAAAACTTCGAGCTCCTAAGGGAGCTGGGCAGGATCAATAAGCCTGTCCTCCTAAAAAGAGGTCTTGCCTCAACAATTGAAGAGCTTCTAATGAGCGCTGAATATATACTTTCCGGCGGAAACAAGGAGGTCATCCTCTGCGAAAGAGGCATTAGAACCTTTGAAGGGTACACAAGAAATACTATGGATATATCGGCAGTGCCTATTTTAAAGCAGCTGACCCACCTTCCGGTAATTGCAGACCCCAGCCACGCCAGCGGACTTGCTTGCCTTGTCCCCCCCTTGTCTCTTGCAGCTATAGCGGCAGGAGCAGATGGAGTAATGGTGGAGGTCCACAACGACCCTAAAAACGCCCTGTGCGATGGCCCCCAGTCCATAACCCCCGATGAATTCCAGGTCCTTGCCAGGGAAGCCCTAATAATCCACAAAACCCTAAGCAGCTTCAGAAGCCTTTAATCTGAAGCTGTTTTGTATAAGGAGAAGCATGATAAAAATAAAGGTTGACACCCAAAAACCCTATGAGGTCCTTGTTGGAAAAGGCCTGCTTGAAAAATCAGGAGCCCTAAGCCTTGACCTCTTTCCAAAATCCAAGGCTATCATTGTATCAGATTCTACTGTTGCTGGGCTTTATCTGGAAAAAGTTATAAAATCCTACAAGGCTGCAGGCTTTGAAACAGCAAAATACATCCTTGCTCCCGGCGAAGAATCAAAGAACCTGCAAGAGCTTGCAGGTCTTTTGAACTTTCTTGCGATAAACAAAACAAACAAATCAGACCTTCTTGTTGCCCTTGGCGGCGGAGTTACAGGTGATTTGACAGGCCTCTCTGCCGGTCTTTACCAAAGGGGCATAGCCTATATCCAGCTCCCCACCAGCCTGCTTGCTGCTGCAGACTCATCGGTCGGAGGAAAAACTGCTGTAAACCTGCCCTATGGCAAAAATTTGCTCGGCCTCATCCACCAGCCCTCCCTTGTGATCTGCGACCCAAATACCTTTGAAACCTTGCCCGATAGAGAAATCTCCTCAGGCGCCGCAGAATGTATCA
>JBDHVO010000162.1:0-3359 GCA_039809675.1 Proteocatella sp. | reverse complement strand
CATAGGCCTGCATTATCATATAGTTGAATTCTAAAAATGATAAACCTTTTTCCATCCTGGCCTTGTAGCTTTCTGCCTGGAGCATTTTGTTTACTGAAAAGGCAGTCCCTATCTCTCTTAGGAAGGGGATATATTCAAGCTTTAAGAGCCAGTTGGCATTGTTTTCCATTATGGCTTTGCCATTGTCAAATTCTATAAATCTTGAAAGCTGTGCTTTAAACCTTTCTCCATTTGCCTGAATATCCTCTTGGGTCAGCATCTGTCTCATGTCAGTCCTGCCTGATGGGTCTCCTATCATTGTGGTTCCACCACCTATAAGAACTATGGGTCTGTGTCCTGCATTTTGTAAATGCCTCATGGCCATAGCCTGAAGAAAGTGCCCAACGTGAAGGGAGTCTGCTGTTGGATCATAACCTGTGTAAAAGGTTACCCTGCTTTTGCCAAAAGCTTCTCTGAGCTCATCTTCATGGGTTATCTGGGCAATAAAGCCCCTTTCCTTTAATATGTCCAGTACATTATTATGCATTTTTACCTCCACTTATTTTATTCTTTGCTGTCTTTTCTTTGAGCTTTTCAGCTATTTCTTCAATTTTTTTGAGTCTGTGATTTACCCCTGATTTACCCAGGGGCTTGTCCATTATTTCTCCAAGCTCTTTGAGGCTCATGTCAAAATATTTTCTTCGTAACATTGCAATCTCTCTAAGGTTCTCGGGAAGATAATCCAATCCCTTCGTGGCCAGAATATAATTTATATTTTCAATCTGCCTTTCTGATGTGTCAATTATCTTGCTAAGATTAGCAGTCTCGCAGTTGACCAATCTGTTAACATCATTTCTTATCTGTTTGTTAACCTTAATGCTTTCCATCTGCAAGAGGGCATTATGGGCTCCTGTAAGGTTTAGTACGTCTGCTATTTTTTCTGAGTCTTTTATATATACAACAAACATATTTTTTCTTTGAATTATTTTAGCTGGTATTTCACAAGAAATCAATAGCTTCATCAATTTTTTTGCATATTCCATATCTGTTGTCGTAAACTCCATATGGTACATTCTCTGAGGGTCACTTACAGAGCCACATCCCAAAAATGCCCCCCTTAAATAGGCCCTTTTGTTTTCTTTTTTGGACAAGAGCTTTTTTGGTAGCTTGTCCTGCAAGCGGATTCTGCCTTCCTCTATTTCGACTATACCTAAATCCTTTAGTATATTATTGGCTCCTTGTTCATTGGATATATACATCTGATAAAGGCTTGCTTTTTTGGGTCCGTTGCCACTGACTTGTATTTCCACATTTATGTCAAAGCAATTTTTTAAAAGCTGGAAGACTTTACGTGCTATGGCTGGATTTTCGGTGAATATTGTAAAGGCCAGCCTATTCATCCCTATTATATTTATTGAGCCAGTCGTTCTGACAAGGGCTGATAGTTCCGATAGCTGGGCACTTCTGTCAGCAGGTACAACTCTTGTCAGTTCGTTTTTTACTGATGCTGAAAACGACATTAATTCTCTTCCTTCTTTATTAAATCAACAACGACCTTAACTATTTCTCTTTCATCGTCGTATCTCAAAATTTCAGTGACCTTGTCTACATGTATGTACTTAGCTTCAACAAAACCCTCCTCTTTCTGTGGTTTGGCATACAAGTCCTGAGCTTTCATCATATACCAGTGAACAATTTTGTGAACCCTGTCCATTTTTTCCCAGGAGCTCCTGTAGGTGTAATGGATTTCGCCCAGATATTTTACAATCTCGGCCTTTACACCTGTTTCTTCTCTTACTTCCCTCTTTGCAGTTTCTGGTAAGTCTTCTCCTTTTTCAATCTTGCCTTTGGGGAGAACCCAGTCACCATTATATTTTCTTAATAGCAATATAGCGTTACCAAATACAACTACGCCGCCTGAACTTATTTCCTCCCGCATGCCACCTCCGTATATTACAGGTTTTCAAAAATTAATTTCGCCGTTTTATCTGCATCATGAATTATATGTCCAATTTCAGTTACTTTTGCCAGATCAGCGTAAATTACCTTAATTCCTTTTTTTTCAATACTGTCCTTCTCCCCGTTGCACGGTAAAACCTCGAATTTTTCATCAGCCTCATATAGCTGGGTAGCATCGCTTTCAAGCTTTTTGTTGTTTATTATCACGTAATCAATTATTATTCCAGGTGCGTACTGGAGCACCTTCTCCACATGCTCTAAGGGTGTGAAGTTGTCAGTTTCTCCGTGTTCCGTCATAATATTACAGATAAATATTTTTTTTGCCTTACTTTCCTTGAGAGCCGCACCTATTTCAGGTATAAGAAGGTTAGCTATAATGCTTGTGTAGAGGCTACCAGGGCCGATTATAATTGCATCTGCATTTCTTATTGCTTCAATTGCAGAGCAGGTTGCCTTTGGAGATGAGGGTAGGAGCTCAAGACTTTTTATTTCAGTCATCTGAGATATTGCAGTTGAAGCAATGTTGGATTCTCCTACTACAACGTTATCGTTCTTTAGCTTACCAACAAGCCTTACCTGCTCAATTGTCGAAGGTATTACATTACCTTTTGCCCCTATCATTTTACCAACGTAGTTAATTGCCTGCTCAAAATCGCCAAATATTTCATAGAAAGCCAGTATAAGGAGGTTTCCAAAATTTTGGTTTTTGATACTCCCACTTACAAACCTATGCCTAAGAAGCTGTTCTATTAGAGGATCAAGGTCTGTAAGAGCCAAAAGACAGTTTCTTATATCACCTGGCGGTAGCATCCTACTTTCTGTCCTAATAAGCCCTGATCCGCCACCATCGTCGGCAACTGTCACAATTGCAGTAATTTTATCAGTGAATTTTTTTAACCCATTAAGGAGGTTGCCCTGCCCTGTACCGCCACCTATAACCACAATTTTTTTGTTCATACTTTCCTCCATAGTCTCTTTTTTGAAGATTCATCACTATATTTTTAGAGCAAATGTTATAAACCTTGATTATAATCAGGCGCGATCCCTTTTATTTCAGCATTTATAAATCCTGCTATTTAACATTTATTATTCTTTCTTTGCTAATTCCTGCCATCTGGGCTCTATCCAAGGCCTTTGAAATATATTTTAGATGGTCAGACCGGTGGGCGTCCGAGCCAAGAGAAAACTTTACTTGCATGTTTTTTATTTCAAGAAGCTGCCTTACTGACAGATTGTCATGGTGAGCATTAATTTCCAAAATAGTATTTGTTTCAGCTGCAGCCTTTGCCACTTCCTTTGTATAAATATCCCCCTTGTCCCCAGGGTGGGTGAGAATAAATACGTTATTTCCCTTCATAGCGTTTATAAGGGCATTTGTATTGTAATCGAGCTCTTTTATCTTTAAGATTCCTGTATAGTTT
>JBDHVO010000161.1:0-3387 GCA_039809675.1 Proteocatella sp. | reverse complement strand
AAGGTCAGTTGACGAAACCTTAAGGGTTCTTAAGGCTCTAAAAACTGGTGGCCTTTGTCCAATAGACTGGGATGAGGGAGAGAGCCTGCTATAAAAGAATAGGTCTACCGGCCCCAAATGTTAGCCTAAGAATCTAACAGATGGGGCCGGTATTTTTTAGGCCCATATTTCAGATGCTTAATATGAAAAATGCTGGCTATAGTGAGCAGTTACTGGTTTTGTATGGTATAATTTTAAGAGAAGTATTATGTCTTAAAATCAATATATATCTTGCCTAAAAGGCTTCCTTGCCTTAAACTGTGAGGGTTTGTTGTATGTGTTAAAAAATTAGGAGGTTTGCTATGAATTTTAAGCATTTTATGCCAACAGAGGTTTACTTTGGGAAACATGTTCTTTCTACAAACAGGAAATTATTAAAAACATTTGGGCAAAGAGCTATGATTGTTACCGGCAAGAGCTCTGCAAAAAAATGCGGGGCCTTAGACGACCTCTCATCTGCCTTGTCGGGAGTTGACATTGAATTTATTATTTTTGATGAGGTTGAAGAGAATCCATCTCTTGAGACGATTGAAAAAGGAAGTAGCATTGGCAAGGATTTTGGTGCTGATTTTGTTATTGGCGTGGGCGGGGGATCTCCAATGGACGCAGCAAAGGCTATGGCTGTCTTTATTAAAAACCCGGAAATAACAGCAGAAAATATTTTCGATGGCAGAGTGCTTGGTCATATACCCATGCTTGCCATTCCAACTACATCTGGCACAGGCTCTGAGGTCACCCAGTATAGTATAGTAACCTCAAACAAGGAAAAAACAAAAAAAGGTCTTGGTCAAATTGTCTTTCCAAGCATTGCCTTTGTAGATAGCAGATACACAGAGTGTCTACCCTATGACGTAACTGTAAGCACAGCAATAGACGCCTTTACTCATCTTGTGGAAGGATATTTGAATACAAACAGCAGCCTGATGTCCGAAATGTATGGAGAAAAGGGCTTTGAGCTTTTCAAGGGATGCTTTAAGAAGCTGATTGACAAAAATTTAGATGGGGAATTTAGAGAAAATGTGATGTTAGCATCAACTCTTGGCGGCATCCAGATAGCTTTAGCAGGAACCTCCCTGCCTCATGGCATGGGCTATCCTCTGACATATTACAAGGGTCTGCCCCATGGCATAGCTAACGGAATTCTAACAATAGGTTATTTGAAATCGTTTAAAAACAAGTCGAGAATAAGCAGGGCTCTGAAGCTTTTGGGCCTTTCTGATATTTCAGAGCTTGAAGATATATTCAAACACTTGTTTACTATAAATATAAATATCACAGATGAAGAAATTTTTGCATATGCTGAGGCCTTTATGGATCAAAAGGACAAGCTTAAAAACCATACTGAGCCAGTTACAATGCAGGATATCATAGACATATATACAGTAAGCCTAGCAAAATAACTATTTAAAAGGACTTCCCAATTTTTAAATCCTTAAACTATACACAGTTTATAGAGTTAATAAATGGGAAGTCCTTGCTGTTAGTGAAAATAGACACTGTTTTTGCCTGATTTTTTTGCTCTGTAAAGCTCTGTATCAGCAAAATGGATTATCTCGCTTAAAGGAAAGCTAGCTGCACTTAAATTGGCTGCCCCAATACTGGCGGTGATACGAGCTCTTAAGCCTGTCTTTAGGCCAAAGCTAATAGCTTCGATGTTCTTTCGAATAAGCTCTGCTTTATTAAAGCATTCTTCATCTGATTTGCCAGAAATTAACACGATAAACTCTTCGCCTCCATATCTGCCAAGTAAATCGGATTTTTCTATAGTGTTTTTTATCGTACTTGCTACAGCTATGAGAGCTCTATCCCCATCTTGGTGAGAAAACTTGTCATTAATCTCTTTAAAGTTATCCAAATCTATCATAAGCACACAAAGCTTATCTTCGGTAGAAGCACCACTTGAAAGCACCTTATGTAAATTTTCAGCTTGAAAGAAAAATTCTCTCCTATTATAGACATCAGTGAGGGCATCGAATTTTGACGCATGTTCTACTTTATCATACAAACTGGCATTTTCAAGCCCAATTTCAAAATAGCTGGCAAATATTCTAAGCAAATTCAAGTCATTGACTGAAAACGCATTTTTTATGTAGGACTGTACGCTAAGTGTACCAATAATCGTTTCATCTTTTATTAAAGGACAAATTATAATAGATTCAGGTAAGTTTGAGTTAGAATTATCTCTTTTTAGTTTCATTTTATCTATATGAGTTTCTATATCTTTAATATATTTACTATATTCCCGGTTGATATCTGATATAAAAACTTCTTCATTGTTTGCAATGACATAACTGCAAAGGCCATCCTTTTCAATAGCTTTTGATAGGAGCTCTATCCTTTCTTCTTTTTCAAAAACATATTCGGTTTTAAAAGTGTTATCCGATTTATCCAATAAAACAATTTGAACTATGTCAGTTTTGATCAGGTCAACAATTTCAGTTGCGATAACCTGAAGCATTTCTTCCTTCTGCAATCTGGATAATACTCTCCTACCAACAGAAGCCATCGTTTGTGTTTGTTCATACAAAAGCTTATAAGTAGCTTTTTCTTCTTCTTTTCGTTTACTTTCAAGTATGATTAAGTTCTGCTCCTTTTGAACATCCTCCATGCTTTTTTTTATATCATAATGCTTTTCAAGGTAATAGTAGGCCTTTTCAAATTTGCCTAAGCCTTTATATGCCTTGCTTATGTTATAGTAAACTCTATCAAGATATCTCATGGAATTTGAGCTGTCTAATCTTTGTTTAACACTATATAATTTTCTGATTGCATCTTTGAATTTTTTTTGGGTTATATCAAGCTCAGCCCAATAAAAAAGCGTATCCTGAATATAAAGCTGGGATCTGGATTCTTTTGAAAGCTTATAGCTTTCTATGAATTTTTCTTCAGCTAAGCCATACCAGCCTTTTTTCGCATATATATTAGCCATTTCTTTCATTACATTCGTGACCATGCTTGGATTATATTGCCTGGCCAAATGCAAAGCCTTAGAGATATAAATAATTGCTGAGTCAAGCTGTCCTAAATATGTATCGCACTCGGCTTGATTTATGTAACATACTATTTTACCATTGTTATTAAAGCAAGAAGGGCTGGATTCAATTTGGTCAAGTATACGTTTGGCCTCGTCATATTTAGAAATTTCCATATATAATACTGCTAAATTATTTTTAATCTGTGTTGTTCGTTCAGTTCCTCCGATGCTATCTGAAAGCTCAATGCCAAGTGCAGCCATTTCAATTGCTCTTGAATGATTTTGCTGCGAAGAATACCCGCTTACCATAGCACTGAACACTGCAATTTGACCCTCAGTGTTGCCAGTGGCTTTGAAAATATCACTTGCTTTTT
>JBDHVO010000160.1:0-3392 GCA_039809675.1 Proteocatella sp. | reverse complement strand
AATCAGATGAATTCAGAGAAAAAGTTGAATCACTTGGGGGATATGGCTTTAAAAGGACTGGAGAGATAATTGAAATAGGCTAGCAGGAAGCCATATCTGCATTTTTTATACACTGCACCTGGGTCTTATAGAGCCCGTTTGGTGCAGTGTATTTATTTTCCTTCTTGTTTAAGTTAAAAACATAACAATAAATTAATAAACAAATTTCCGGTACATTATAGTATAATATCAATTATTGAAATCAAATCATAAATATCGGAAAGGTAATTGTGTATGCATGACAAAAAATACAAGCTGATTTTGTCATTGCTGCTAACAATTATTGTTGCTACCATAGTATTTATTAGTTATACTGACAAAAATGTAACTGAAGGGATTTATTTGACAAAGGAAGAAAGAGTCTGGCTTGACGACCATAAGGATGAAATAAAAATTGGCTATACAACAGACTACCACCCTGTTGAATTTTTAAACAAGGGAGAATATGCTGGTATTTCCGCAGATTATCTTGAGCTTTTAGAAATTAAGCTTGGCATTAAATTTCAGATGGTAGAATTTGACTCCTTTGACAAACTAATAGAGCAGGCAAAAAGCCGGAAGCTTGCGGGAATTACTGCAGCCACTAAGACTGAAGAGAGAAGCAAATACCTTGACTTCACCCTGCCCTACATAGATAACCCCAATGTGATAATTACCAGAAAAAATTTTTCTGAGAAGCTGACCTTCAATAAGCTATCCAGTACCAGTATGGATATTATTGTTATAGAGGGTTATGATATTATAGAATTTTTGAACGAAAAATTTCCCAAGCTTGAGTACAGGACAGTCAAGTCTCCTGTCGATGGGATGCGGATGGTAGCCTTTGGCGAAGCAGACGCCATGATAATAGAAATAATGAGTGCTAATTCTGTAATCGAAAAAGATAATTTGTCAAATCTTGTCGTTAATGTCGAAACTCCGTATGACTCAAATCTTTCAATTGCTACAAGAAATGACTGGCCTATGCTGAACCAGATACTTAACAAGGGGCTGGCTCAGATTAGTGACAGCGAAAAGAGGCTGATTGACCAAAGATGGATGCCCCTAGAAAAGGAAAATATATTTCTAAACAAGTATTTTTGGGTTGCTATCCTAAGCCTTGTATCGGTTTTGCTCTTAATAATCGTAGTTATTTCTATATGGAACTCTAGTCTTCATGCAGCCGTTGTCGAAAAAACAAAGGCTCTTGAGGAATCAAAAAACGAATTAATGTTCAAAACCTACCATGACGAGCTAACAGGCCTTTATAATAGAGCCCATATGACAGAGCTTCTGCGGCACTATGATAAAACCATGCCCCTTCCATTTTCAATAATAGTGGCAGACTTAAATGGCTTGAAAATAACAAACGACACCTTTGGGCACGATACAGGCGACCAAATGCTTATAAGGGTGTCAAATATAATAAAAGCAAATATAAAGAAAGACCATATTGCTTGTCGTATAGGTGGGGATGAAATCGTGGTATTCATGCCCTTGACGGAAGAAGCAGAATGTGACCACATTGTAAAAAACATTAAAAATGCAACCCTAAAAACGGAAGATGACCCTATCAAACCCCTTGTCGCCCTGGGGCATGCAAGCACATCTAATGGCAGCTATGACTTTGCGGCCCTGTTTAAAATCGCTGAAGACAGGATGTATGTAAATAAAATGGCTGATAGCGAAGCTAACTATGATTTGATAATAAATTCGCTCAAAAAGAATCTTTACAAAAACAAGTACGAAAATGAGGCCCACCATGAAAGGCTTGCCAAAATGTGCAAGGAGGCAGGACAAGCCCTGAAGCTAAATAAGCAGGATATTGATAATTTAATATTGCTAGCCCAGCTCCACGACCTGGGAAAGATAGGACTGGATAACAAAATACTTGTTAAGGATGGACCTTTGACCTATGAAGAATGGGAGAGTGTGAAAAGACACCCTGAGCTTGGCTTTAAAATTGTAAGTGCATCGAAGAAGCTTTCCCATATAGGCAAATGTATTCTTGCCTCCCATGAAAGCTGGGATGGTAGCGGATATCCCCAAGGCCTTAAGGGAGAAGAAATTCCCCTTACAGCAAGATTGTTTAATATAATAGAAGCTTATGATGTAATGACCCATGAGAGGCCCTATGGAGGCGTTTACTCAAAAGAAAAAGCTCTTAATGAAATACTTGCCAGTGCAGGGCTTAAATTTGATCCAGACCTAGCCAGATGGTTTTGTAATGAAGCTGACAAGAGCTTAAGTGCAGAGTCTTTGTAAGGAATTTCAGAAATTGATCAGAAAGAAGGCTATATGTTACTTTCAACAAAAAGGCTCATTCTCAGGCCCTGGCAGGGCTCAGATGCCAAGGATCTTTACGAATACGCCAAGGATCCCAAGGTAGGTCCTGCGGCTGGCTGGCCGGTTCACACCAGTATCGAAAATAGTCTTGAAATAATAGAAACCGTTTTTTCTTCCCCTAATGTGTTTGCTATATGCATGAAGGAGGATAAAAGGGCGATTGGGTGTATAGGAATTGTACGTGGAGAGGATAGTAATATGCTAATTCCTGCTGATGAAGGAGAAATAGGCTTTTGGCTTGGAGTTCCCTTTTGGGGGCAGGGTCTTATGCCTGAGGCTGTTAGGGAAATTATAAGGTTTTCATTTGAGGATTTAAGGCTAAAAAAGCTGTGGTGTGGATATTTTGATGGCAATCAAAACTCAAAAAGAGTCCAGGAAAAGTGCGGCTTTATATACAAGTACACCAATGAAAACAAAAAATGGTCCTTGTTAAATACAGTAGTGACTGAACATATAAGTGCAATAACTAGGGATGAGTGGCTAGGAGCAGACAGCTTAAATTGATTATTTGAAAGGCTGACCCTTAGAAATGTTTTTTTGAGGGATATTTTGGTATATATAGTGGTAGGAGGTATTGATATGAAGGATGTAATTATGTTTACTACGCAGACATGACCATATTGTACACTTGCGAAGGAGTTTCTTTCAGAAAACAAGATACACTATGTTGCCAAGGATGTAAATATGGACGCTGAAGCTCGCAATGAAATGATAAAACGAAAGATTACAGGGGTGCCTGCATTTTTAATTGGGAATGACCTTGTAGTGGGATTAGATAAAGATAAAATTTTAAGTCTTGTAGACCACCGGCTGGTAGAGTGTCCTAATTGCCACAAAAAATTAAGAGTGCCTACAGGGAAAACTCAAGGGAAAATAATATGTCCAAGCTGTAAACAAACAATTGTAAACAGCCAATAAACCCTTATATTAGCTAGGGGAGAAATAATCTGAAGCTAAACTATTTTGTCTAATCAGTAACTTTTTATTTATTAATATTTATATAATACAGTAGAACAATAATATAATGA
>JBDHVO010000159.1:0-3402 GCA_039809675.1 Proteocatella sp. | reverse complement strand
TATCCATGTTTAATTTCCTTGGATTCTTGATTGCATTGTTTACTGCCGTTTTTGTTATTTCGTTAAATTCTATTCTTTGAACCTTGTCCTCTGGTATATTAAGAAGCTTGGATAGATGCCATGATATAGCTTCTCCTTCACGGTCAGGGTCAGTTGCAAGATACACCATATCCGCTTTTT
Organism: Proteocatella sp.; assembly: GCA_039809675.1. GTDB lineage: Bacteria > Bacillota > Clostridia > Peptostreptococcales > Filifactoraceae > JAUNKE01. Next base: position 3,222 of record JBDHVO010000159.1, on the reverse strand, counting down.
TTGCTTCTTTTTTCAGTTCCGCTACTATATCGCCTTTGCCGCGAATAGTAATATACTTAGGCTCAAAATTGTCTTCTACATCCACGCCCAGCTTGCTTTTGGGTAAATCTCTGACATGACCTACAGATGCTTTTACAGTATACGTTTTGCCAAGAAATTTTTCTATAGTCTTTGCCTTGGCTGGTGATTCTACTATCACTAATTTTTTTGACATTCCAGACCTCGTTAACTTAATATATATGAATTGTTACCAATATCTTTGATAACATCTTTTAATTCCAAGACGCTTAGGATTCCTATTATATATTTAATACTAATATTTGTAAAGAAGGCAATCTCCTCCATTGTAAGGCTTCCTTTTTCTCTTATTGCTTCCACAACCTTGTTTTCCTGATCAGATAGAACTACCTCTGTCTGTCTTATCTCATTAAAGAGTAGATTCGGATATTCTTCCAGGACATCCTCAAGCTCTGTAATCGGTTTAGCTCCAAATTTAATAAGTCTGTTAGTGCCATAGCTATTTTTTGAATTGATGTTTCCTGGAACTGCAAATATTTGCTTGCCTTGGTCTAATGCATGGTCCGCCGTTGTAAGGGTGCCACTTTTTTCGCCAGCCTCAACTATAATCAGTCCATTTGAAATAGCAGATATCAGCCGATTACGCTGGACAAAGTGAAAGGGTAGAGTCACTGTCCCTAGCCCAAACTCTGATACTAATAGATTGTCCGATTTTAATATTTCATTGGCATATTCTTTGTTAGATTTGGGATATATGTTATCCAAAGAAGTCCCAAGGACTCCGATAGTTTTGCCCTTGCTTTCTGTTGCCCCCCTGTGACTTTCACTGTCAATACCAAGAGCAAAGCCACTAACTATGGTAATTCCTTTTTTGGCAAGACCAGAGGCAAAATAATTAGCTACATATTTGCCATAGGATGTAGGCTTACGACTACCTATTATCCCTATGGAAAAGCTCGTCAAAAGCTCAATATTCCCCTTATAGTACAGTAAATAACACGGATTAGGCATCATTGTCAAAAATTCCGGAAACAACTTGTCACTACAATCTATATATTTAATCCCATTATCTTGCATTGCTTCGAGAGTACTATTGATGTTTTCGTAGGCCATCTCCAGGGATATAGATTTTTTGTCGCCAAGCAACCCCCTTAAAATTGTAAAATCAGGCTGCATATAATTCCCAACCGCACCCTTAAGCCTGATATAATCGTCATAGGATAAGTTTGCCTGATGCGCTATAAGTTCAAATTTTCCCATATTACCCCCAATATTTTTGCAATGGTTTTCTGAAATTCAAAGCCTCAGATATATGCTCAAGCTCAATTACTTCTGACGAATCCAAATCTGCAATGGTTCTTGAAACTCTCAGTAGCTTATGGTAGCTTCTCATTGAAAGCTTATTCTTCTTAAATGCCATTTGCATAAAAGCATCTGCTTGCTGAGATAATATACAGAATTTATCTATGAGCTTTGCCGGTAGACCGTCGTTGTAATCAAACCCCAGGCCTTTATATCTTTTTGCCTGAAGCTCTCTCGCCTTCAAGACTCTCTCCCTTATTGCAGAGCTCTTCTCAACTGCTGATTCATCCTTTATTTCTACAAGGCTCATGGGAACCATTTCAACAAATAAATCGAACCTGTCCAAAAGAGGCGTTGATGCCCTCCCAAGGTAACTTTTGATTCTATGCTCCTGACATATACACTCCTTTTGAGGATTGTTGTAATTGCCACAGGGGCAGGGATTCATGCAAGCAAGTAAAAGAAAATCACATGGGTATGTATTCACGCTTTTAACGCGGCTTATAGTTACAACCTTGTCTTCTATCGGCTGCCTAAGAGATTCCAGTGTTTTCTTGTCAAATTCCAAAAATTCGTCAAGAAACAAGACTCCTTTGTGGGCCAGAACCACCTCCCCCGGACTCGACATATTTCCTCCCCCGATTAAACCTTTGACAGTAATTGTATGATGCGGTGACCTAAAGGGTTTTTTTCTACTCAAGATATCGTCATTTATAAAGCCTGTTCCGCTGTATATCCGGCTTACATCCAGGTATTCATTTTCAGTAAGGCTGCCCATTATACTGGTAATTCGTTTTGCAATCAAGGTCTTTCCACTTCCGGCTGCCCCAATAAACAAAGTATTGTGGTTACCGGCCGCACTAATTTCGCTGGCCCTTTTGGCTACCAGAGACCCTTTTATATCTTCAAAATCGAATTCAAAATCATTAGATATGCTTCTTAAATTTCTTTCAACCCGCTTAAGTCTGATTTCCCCTTTAAGATGGGACACGAGCTCTAAAAGGCTTTTGATTGCAAAAATCTCAACACCCTCAACTACCTCAGACTCCTTTATGTTATCATAGGGTATAAATATCCGGTCGATCTCTTGGCTATCCCTTGCATTAATAATAAAAGGAATTATACCGTCAACCCCTACAATTTCGCCATTGAGAGATAATTCACCAACAAATGCACTTCTTGCATATTCTTCGGTTTGGATATTATAGATGCTTGATAATATACAAAGAGCTATGGGGAGGTCAAAGTGGGAGCCTTCTTTTTTTATGTCTGAAGGCGCAAGGTTAATTATAATCTTTTGCTTAGGAAACTCTAGACCACTGTTAATAATTGCTGATTTTATTCTATCTCTAGATTCCTTTACAGCTGTGTTCGGGAGTCCTACAATACTCATTACTGGGACTCCGCGTGAAATATCTGCTTCAACCGTCACTGTATATGCTTCTATACCGTCAAGAGCGCAAGTGTAATTATTAAAAAACATTTTACCTCCACTAAAATGCATCCACAAAATGTTCGATGCTATTGTCATCAGTATAACATTCAATCACATCAAATCTTACATTTTTAAATCCAATTCTATTTGCAGCAATAAATTCTCTTGCTGTATTTTTGATTTTCTTTTGCTTAGACAAAGTAACAGCCTCCCTGCCAGTAGCATAGGTATCATTTTTTCTAGTCTTAACTTCAATAAATATTAAGGAGTCGCGCTGGGTTGCGATAATATCAATTTCTCCTGATTTTCCTCTGAAATTTCTATTTATTACCCTATATCCTTTTGGTAGGAGAAAATGCTCAGCAGCTTGCTCTCCTAAGTTACCGGTATTTTTACTGGTAATCATCATAACCATCCTTTCGAATGCATTTATTAGAGCATTTATATTGGATTATACACAATATTAT
>JBDHVO010000158.1:0-3406 GCA_039809675.1 Proteocatella sp. | reverse complement strand
CTGCTATGGGGGCATAATACCTGCTGCTGATTTTATGAAGCGCTTCTTGGATTATAAGCCCTATCTTGAAGAAAAATATGGCTTTGACCTCTACCATATTTCGGGAGGGAATTCTCTTACCCTGCATATGATATGGGAGGGAACTTTGCCTAAGGGCTGTACCCACCTTAGGATAGGCCAGTCCATAAACCTTGGAGTTGAGGATAAGTATGGAGATGTAATTAAAGGCTTTGAGGCAGATATATATATGCTCCATGCTGAGGTAATCGAGCACAAGACTAAGTCGTCTGTGCCTGTTGGGCAGATTGGGATTGATGCATTCGGGAATGTACCCGTCTTTGCCGACAAGGGAGATATAGACAGGCTGATACTTGGAATAGGCAAGCAGGATGTAATCTTTGATGGTCTCACTCCCTTGGACCAAGGAGTAAAAATAATAGGCGGTTCGAGTGATCACATGATTCTTGACATTACAGATGCAAAGAGAAACTACAAAATAGGTGATATACTTGATTTTAGTATGAACTACTCATCAATTCTCAGTGCCCTTAATTCAGATTATGTATATAAGGAAATAATATAAGTTAGAGAACAAAATAATAACTACAAGGAGAAATAAAATGAATGTTGTAAGATTTGCGCCGTCACCAACAGGCTTTGTCCATATAGGCAGCCTGAGAACTGCACTCTATAACTACCTGTTTGCAAAAAAAACAAATGGCAGGTACCTGCTTAGAGTTGAAGATACTGATCAGACAAGGCTTGTAGAGGGCGCTCTTGAGGGCATGCTACAGGCTATGAAATGGGCAGGGGTTAACCATACCGAAGGCGTTATGATTGACGAAGAAGGGCATATTTTTCAAAAAGGAGAAAATGGTCCTTATATTCAATCTGAAAGACTGGAAATCTATAAGGCTCATTTAAAGACTCTAATTGACAATGGAACAGCCTATCCGTGCTTTTGCACCAAGGAGAGATTGGATGCAGTTAGAGAAGAACAAAAGGCTAAGGGGGAAAACTTTAAATATGACGGTCACTGCAGGCATCTTTCAGAAGAGGCTGTTAAAGCAAACCTGGCAAATGGCACTCCTCATGTATACAGGATGAAGCTACCTGCGAATACTGACCTTACCTTTAGCGATATTGTAAGGGGAGAGGTAACTGTAAATACAGATGATATGGACGATCAGGTGCTTCTAAAAACTGATGGCTACCCAACCTACCACTTTGCTGTTATTGTTGACGACCACTTAATGGAGGTTACCCATATTATCCGTGGGGAGGAATGGTTGCCATCAACACCAAAGCATGTGTTTTTATACAACGCCTTTGGTTGGGAAAAGCCAGTATTTGTGCATCTTCCAAACATTTTGAACCAAGACAAAAAGAAGCTATCAAAAAGACAGGGCGATGTTGCAGTTGAAGATTTTAGAAAAAAAGGATATCTGCCAGAAGCTCTTGTAAATTATGTAGCCCTTCTTGGGTGGTCCCCGGAAGGCAACCAAGAAATTTTTTCTATGGATGAGCTTGAAGCAGCATTTTCTTTGGAAAAGGTTTCAAAGAGTGGAGGAGTCTTTGATGTCCTAAAGCTTAACTGGATGAACAATCAGTATATAAAGGCCTGTGACCTAGAGCGACTCACCTTTTTATGTGCAGAATATGCGGTCGAAGCCGGTCTTATGACAAGGGCAGAGGCAAAGGAAAGACATAGCTGGCTGATGCTTGCCACAGACACCGTAAGAGAATCAATGGATTATTTGGCGCAGTTTCCTGAAAAAATTAAAATGCTTTTTGAAGGCTATCCTGCTAGCTTGGATGCAGATGCGGCTGAATTTATAAAAGAAGATCATATGGCTGACCTGCATGGGGCTTTAATCGAGAAACTCCAAGGCTTTGAGAATGATCCTTCACCTGAGGATATAAAGGCTATGCTAAAGGACGTGCAAAAGGAAAAAGGTATTAAGGGGAAAAACCTATTCATGGGAAGCAGGGTTTTATTTACTGGCTCTATGCATGGACCTGATATCAACAACCTACTGTCGCTTATGGGTAAGGAAAAATTAATAGAAAATCTGGAGCATTCCGCAAAGCTCCTGTGATTTCTGTTAAGGGACAGGCTTCTATGTAAAAAGGCAGGGCTGTATCTTGGGGTACGGTCCTTTTTTGAGAGGAAAATTATATGTTTGAATTGGACAAAATACTAATATACAAGGCTATTATTCACACAGTCCACAAAGAAAATGAAGAGCCGGAATGTGCAAATTACGAAATAGACCATGAAGAAGAGCTAACTCACCAGCTGTTGACCCATTATCTTGAGAAGATAAGGTCATCCAACCAAATGAAATGGGCAGCTTTTCCAGAAGGCAATGAAACCGAGCAGGTCCTGGAGGCTCTGCTTCAAGATCCCTCCCTTTTTGTTGAAATAAGTCAGGACCTTGCAAGGGAGATTCAAAAAAAAGTCAATAAATACATGGAATACCTGCCATCGTGCGACCTGGCCTTTATACTATTTGAAATGGAAGAGGTTATGTATCTGGGGATTATCAAACTAAATCACAAAAATATATTCATTCGAAAAACAGAAAAGACACCCGGTGGTGAGCTAAACACCATCAAAAGCAGTAATGACTTATACATTCTTCCAAAGGCATCAATAGAAGAAGGAATGATAATCCACCTTCCTTATATGAATATAGCTCTTCTTGACAAAGAGTATAAAGTCGAAGGGGAAAAGCAAGGTTTTTTTTCAGATCTAATTTTTCAGCTTAACAAGGGAATGAGTGAAAAAGAAAAGCTAAAGTCTTTTAATCAGATAAACAAAAGGCTACAGGAAAAATTTATAGGTGAAGACCTCGAAAAAAAAGCGGAAATAAAAAAAGCCATATCAGATACCCTTGTTGACACAGGGCTTCTTGATGTAAACCAGGCGCTGGACAGGGCATTTAAAGATACTGAAGAAGTAAAATCGATTTATAAAGAAGCTTTAGGGAAAGCCAATCTGGTAAATGAGAAAATACAAATAGATAATAACGCAGCCCGAAAAAAATTTGACCTGCAAAAGATAACTGCAAGCAATGGGATTGAAATATCAATACCAGTAGAGTATTTTGAGGACGAAAGTAAAGTGGAAATCATTACAAACAGCGACGGGACACTGACCTTCGTGCTCAAGGGGATAGATGAATTTGTAAGTAGCTAGAAGCAATCTGCATTAAATATAAAAAGCCAGGTTAAAGGAATCTTTGGGAGCTTACCTGGTTTTTTAAATGAAAAAAGATTATTGACAAGAGGCAAAAGTAAATGATATTATAAACAAGCTGACAAAAAACTATATAACTGCTTTATGAATTTTTTAAAAAATATTAAAAAAAATATTGACAAAAAATAACTGGCGATGATATTA
>JBDHVO010000157.1:0-3407 GCA_039809675.1 Proteocatella sp. | reverse complement strand
TACCTTTATCATCCTGAGGGTCATAAGATTTATTGTGGGCAAGAGCAGTAAGTATTTTGTAAGTCAGCAAAAATCCCTGGGGGATGTCAATGGCTACATTGAAGAGATGATAAACGGCCAGAAGGTTGTAAAGGTCTTTAACTACGAAAGGAAGGCTGAGGAGGCCTTTGATATAAAAAACCAAAGGCTGGGAGAATGTGCGACCCAGGCCAACAAATACGGTAACATAACCATGCCAGTTGTAAACAACCTGGGCTATATCCTCTATGTCCTGATTGCGGTTGTAGGGGGAGCGGCAGGGATTGCTGGCTGGCCAAACCTTAGCCTGAGGGGGACCGGTGTGCTTACAGTAGGAACCATCATATCCTTTTTGACCCTTTCAAGGAGCTTTATAAACCCAATAGGCCAGATTTCTATGCAGTTTAATATGGTGGTTATGGCTCTGGCCGGAGCCTCCAGGATTTTTGACCTTATGGACGAAAAGGGGGAGCAAGACCAGGGCTATGTAAGGCTTGTAAATGTCAGGGATATGGATGATCAGTGGGTTGAATGCCATGAATGTACAAATCACTGGGCATGGAAAAAGGAGGAAGACGGCAGGACCAGTTATATTCCTCTGGCAGGAGATATAAGATTTAATGATGTAGATTTTGCCTATGCAGAGGGCAAGCCTGTACTTCACGACATAAGCCTTTATGCAAAGCCAGGCCACAAGATTGCCTTTGTAGGGGCAACAGGAGCCGGAAAAACAACAATAACCAATCTGATAAACAGGTTCTATGATATCCAAAGAGGGAGCATAACCTATGATGGCATAGACATAAGCCAGATAAAAAAAGAAGATCTCAGACGCTCCCTGGGAGTGGTTTTGCAGGATGTAAACCTCTTTACAGGCACAGTAATGGATAATATAAGGTATGGAAAACTGGACGCAACAGACGATGAATGCATCCGTGCAGCAAAGCTTGCCAATGCAGATGGCTTTATAAGGATGCTGCCTGAGGGTTATGCCACCATACTTGAAGGTGATGGCTCTGGCTTGTCCCAAGGACAAAGACAGCTTATATCAATTGCCAGGGCTGCTGTAGCCAATCCTCCTGTAATGATACTTGATGAGGCCACCTCCTCTATAGACACAAGAACTGAATCCATAGTACAAAAGGGGATGGATGCCCTTATGAAGGGGAGGACAGTCTTTGTCATCGCCCACAGGCTGTCTACAGTCCAAAATTCCAACGCCATAATGCTGCTGGACCAGGGGAGGATCGTTGAAAGAGGAACCCACGACCAGCTTCTGGCTGAAAAGGGAAAATACTACCAGCTTTACGAGGGTGTTGTTGAGCTGGATTAGAGGCGGTTGTGTGAAAATTGTAAAAGGTTACAAGGGTTACAGCAATATTACAGTTTCTTTTCATTTGAAGATATGAGATTAAAGGGGATAGGCTGGTGGTATAATTGTTCTGGACGATGTGTTATGAAAAAGTCTATTGAAAAATAAAACTAAAAGAGCAAAGACTATCCCTTTGCGAGGAGGAAATATGAAAAGAAACACAAACAAAAAAATCCTATCAGGAGCCATGGCCCTGCTTATGGTGAGCTCTATGGCTTTTGCCGACAGCTACACAAACCAGGAAACAAAAATCAACGGTATAAGCTACCTTCCAGTTAGAAAGGTTATGGAAAGCTATGGCTATGAGGTTATCTGGAATCCTCAGATAAAGGGAGTAGAGCTGCTAAAGGGAGCAGGCTACAATGCTTATTATGTAGAGTCAAATTCCTTTGTAAGGAATAAAATGGCCCCTATGCCTTTGGAGCACAAGATACTTGTGAAGGATGGAAGAATGTATATAAGCACAAAGGATTTGAAGGAAAATATGAATCTTGAAGAGCTTGACAAAGACCCTGCCAATGATGTAGTTAAGATAACAGGCCTGATTATAGACTCAATTGGCGAGGACGGAGTAATCAAATGCCTTCAAGGCCAAGAAGAAGCCTTTGTTTATGTGAACAATGCCAAGGTAAGTCACTACGGCCAGGAAGGGGATTATAAAATCACAAAGGATGATATAGGCAAGGAAATCCTTCTAACAAATCCTCCTTATATGACAGCCATATATCCAGCCCAGTATAGGGCAATTGCAGTGGAAGTGCTTCCAAAGGACACTAGTGTTACGACAGGTAGCATAACAGCCGTTGATCTTGGAGAAAGAAAATCTATCCTTATATCCAAGGAGGGTTATGTAGACGTTCTCGTCCTTGTAGGACCTGACACTATAATTGAAAACGCTAAGGGAGAAAAAATATCCCTTGGAGATGTGAAGATGGGTAAGGAAATCACAGCCTACCACAGCATAGCCATGACTATGAGTATTCCAGGTCAGACAAATGGTTACAGGCTGATAGTGGAGCAGTAGATATTTGGCAAAGTGGAGCTGCCTATCCTTAGCAGAAAAAATAAGACTTAGATAGAAACCGGAGAGTAAAATACTCTCCGGTTTTTTGACATATATTGGTTTACCGGGAAAGGCCTTTCTGCTATAATTGGATTAATAAAAAATAAATTAACATTAGGGGGTTAAAATGAAGCGTACAAAAAGAATGAAAGGGGTTCTTTCGCTTTTCCTGGTTCTTGCTCTGGCAACAAATCTTGTAGCCTGTGGAGGCGCTAAATCTGCATCTTTAGAAGGGACACTGGCAGCCGGAGAAAAAAAATTTGGTTCAGAAAACTTGTCCATAAGCATGGGAGATTTCCCGCTGGATGATGAGGCTCAGTGCAGAATAAAATCGGTAGCAAATCCCCAAGCTCTGGAAGGGGTTGAGGTCTCAGCCTATTCCTTTGAGCTGGATACAAATAAGGAGCTCTTTGCGGTCATGGAGCTGACCCTTCCTTATGATGAAAAAGCACTGAAAGGCGAAGGGGCTGAAGGCAATATAGCGGCGGGGTATTTTAACGAAGAAACAAAGCAGTGGGAGCCGGTGCCCTTTAAAATCAACGAGGATAGTAAAACAATAACTATATATACGGACCATCTATCTATATATGGCTGTTTTGAAGTTACAAATCCGGACACAAAAGCAGCCTATGCAGCCTATGCTATACCAGTATTTGCAACGAGCAAAATAATGTCAGGGGATGCCAATGCCATAATATCGACTGCAGTTCAAAATGGAGGGACACCGGGGCAGGATGCTATAGACGCCGGACTTTCAGTTTTGGATACAGTGCTGAATTTCAGTAGCGCCGGAGTGGACACAGTAGCTTACGGAGCCAGTCTACTCGGCACAGGGGCAACCGGTACGGCAAGTCTCCTGGGTGATGTGGGGGAAAAACTGGGAACACTGGGATTATTGTGTTCTGTAGCTCAGGTATCCAGTGGGATGTATAGCATATACCAGGGCAATACGGA
>JBDHVO010000156.1:0-3431 GCA_039809675.1 Proteocatella sp. | reverse complement strand
TATCATCGAGGGATTCAAATATTTCTTCATCCTCCATGCTAGCCTTTACCACCATTTTTGTATGCCTCAGCATGTCCCTTTCTCTAAGCTTTTCCCTAAGCTCTACAATGGATCTGCCTGACTTCATGTAGACCTTGTTGCCATCATAATCTATGGTCTTATCAAGGGCCTCATAGCTGGCTGGTATAATTATGAGGGGCTCCCCCCCTTCACACAGGCTCTCATTAAGACTGGCTGCCGCTGCGCAAAAGGATGTTATCCCTGGTATCAGCCCAGTTTCAAAGCCCAGGGCCTTTATTTTTTTGTGAATATACATATAGGTGCTGTAAATTGATGGGTCTCCCAGGGTTATAAAGGCTATGGTCTTTCCTTGGTCCAGATAGCTTTTTATATCATTTGCACACTCATCATGGCATGTCTGGACGTAGGCCTTGTCCCTTGACATGGGCATAAGGTATTCAAGCTTTTCCTTATCCTCAATATACTCCTTCACTATTTCATAGGCTATATTAGAAGCATTTTTTCCTGAAGTAGGATAAGCAATGTAGTCCGCTTCTTTAATAATTTTTATAGCTTTTAAGGTCAAGAGGTCCGGATCTCCCGGGCCTACGCCTACACCATATAATTTCCCTGTCATTTTTCCTCCCTTATTCTTCTTGCATATTCATCAGCTTTTTCACTTTTTATTATCATTCCATAGTCACTTGTAAAGACTACAAACTCAGCTCTGACAAAAGACCTTGTCCTATGGTCAAGATTTCTTCTTATGGATTTTTTTATAGACTCCATGGTGGCTTCAAAAATTTCTTGTCCATTTTCTAAAAGAGCCTCCAGCATTTCCTCAACGCTTATGCCCTCCATGATTTTTTTAAGACTCTCCCTCGAGGCCCCATTTATGGCTCCATGGCTGGCAAGTATCTCTGCCCTGCCATCAGCGTAATGAGAGTGGGTATTCATAATGCTTGCAGCTAATTTTATAAGCTTGCCCGCATGACCCACAAAAAGAACCTCTCTTATGCCCAGATATACCATGTAGTCCAAGGCATCCCCAATAAAATTAGATACCTTTACACTCTTGCCAATATCTATTCCCATTTTGGTCTTTATATAATCCTGCCCGTAGTTGCCCGGACAAATCAAGAGAGGAGCTTCTTTGTTCAAGGCCAAAAACTGCTTGAGCTCAGTTTTTATGGTATCAACAAGGGCTTTTTCACTCATGGGCTCTACAATTCCGCTTGTCCCAAGGATAGAGATCCCTCCCTTTATCCCAAGCTTGGGATTGAAGGTTTTTTCTGCTAATTTTTCTCCGTTTTTCACTGAGATTTCAACCCTTAAGACTGTCCCTTCCAGTTTTTTTTGAAGCAGGGGGCTGGCTTTTATTACCTCCAAAAGATTTTCTACAAGCATCTTTCTTGGTACTGGATTTATAGCCCCGTGATAAAGGCTAGGCGCAAGGCCTTTTTTTGTGACTACTCCTACCCCCTGTCCAGGAGCCAGGGCAATAAAGATAAAACTCAGACCTTTAGCCTCTAATTCACTTATGTTGGCAGCAAGCTCTTCTTTATATACCTCCTCATTTTCAAGGGTGTTTATTTGCTTAAAGCTATAGTCATTGAGATTTATAATATAGAGATAATCCCTTACTTGTCCCAGGGAAGTCCTAAGCCCTTCTATAGAGAGCTGGGCTGCAATTTCCGCCCTATGAGTGACATCGGGATCATCTCCCGAATCCTTTATAGCCCAGGTTTTTACAGGTAGCAGTTTATCCTCAGCCCCTTTATTGTCCCAGGTAGAGGGCTTTAGCTCTACATCAGCTATTATTCCAGATGGTGTCCTTAGCTTCAATACCTGACTCCTATAAAGAATTGTCTCGTTTTCTTTATTTTTGACCTCTATTTGCTTAAAGGTTTTCTCAAAGCAATAATCTCCAAGGCTCTCAGCCAGAAGCATTAGGGAATACCTGGCTGCTGCAGCTGCACTTGTCCCGCTTGTGTAGCCTCTTTTTAAAATCCTTTGCCCTTGGACTATTTCCATCTCACTTATATAATCTATACCATCTTGTTTTTCCAGCTTTTCCTTGTCCATTAATCTCTCATTTCTGTGCAAGTTTTTTTATTTCTTTTCTTACATCATCCATAAGCAAGGCCTTGGTACTTACGGGAAGCTTGTCTTCAAAAGCCAAAAGATGCATTAGTCTGCTAAGCATGGGCATCCTAAGATTATTGGAATTTATAAGGTCTTCATTCATAAAAATCTCCTCTGGTGTCCCTCTTCCTGTCACCTGGCCATCATTTAAAATGTATATATAATCGCTAAAGTCTGGCACTACGTCCATATCGTGGGTTGCAATAATTATGCTTATGCCCTGGTCTTGTTTCAGCTCCTTCAGAAGCCGCATAATTTCACCAACCCCTTGGGGGTCAAGGCCTGCAGTTGGTTCATCAAGTATTATAACCTTGGGCTCCATAACAAGAACTCCTGCAATGGCAACTCTTTTTTTCTGGCCATAGGACAGGGCATGGGTGGGTCTCTCTGCCAAGTGGGTTACACCAGTTTTTTCCATGGCAGATTTCACCCTTTTTATAACTTCATCCTTTGGAAGCCCAAGATTTATAGCTCCAAAGCTTATATCCCTGTATACATCCGCCGAAAATAGCTGATCATCAGGATCTTGAAATACTATACCTACATTTTTGCGCATCTCATTTAGTGATTTTTTATTATACACAAGCCTTTGGCCATCAAGCATGACCTCTCCCGAATCGGGTTCGAGCACGCCGTTAAGATTTAGAAACAGGGTGGATTTGCCTGCTCCATTGCCGCCAAGGATAGTGGTAATCATGCCTCTTTTAATTTCCATGCTGATATTTTTAAGATTTGCTTTCCCTTTTTCATAAGAAAAACAGAGGTCTCTTATTTCTATTATATTCATGCGAACCTCCTTACAAATACAAAAATAATCAGCTGGAGTCCTATAAGCATAATACCAGCGCCTACAAGACCTTCATCCTTTTTATAATCCATCCCAATAGTCTTTATAAGACCGGTGTAGCCCCGGCTTTCCATTGCTGTATAGATTTTTTCGCCTCTTCTCATGGCTTCAAAAAATACCCTTGCAGCCAAATCCGCTGTTGAATGGTAGGAGGTTATATAGTTTCTATAGCCAAGGCGGGAGCTCTGGGCAATATGAATTTTCATAACTGAATCCCATAGGACAAATATAAACCTATATACAAGCTCCATCAGCTCCACAAAGAGGTCTGGCATACGCAGGACCTGAAGGGCTGCTGATATATCCGTCATAGGCGTATTCATTACAAGAAAATAAACCGCCGAAATTACTCCAAAGCTTTTTGTCACAATAGCAAATCCTTGCATCAGACTTGCAGCTGAAAATCCATAATAGTAGCTGCCTATTCTTATGGCAAAAA
>JBDHVO010000155.1:0-3446 GCA_039809675.1 Proteocatella sp. | reverse complement strand
TTGACACTCCCCATAGCTAAAGCTAGGGGATTCTCAGATGATTAAAAGCAAGTCCATTTCTGGTATGCCAGTATGACTCTGAGTTCAGGGCGTGTCATCGCCCCTCCTAGGGCAGAACGTATAGTTCCCTAGGCACTTAGACTGTTATTATCTAAGTTAGATTTTTTGGCTATATTATAGGCTCCAAGTCTATCTCTATGAGTTTTGTAGCCACAACTGCACTTGTAGTTTCTGCCATTGGCCTTATTCTTCGCACCACAATCAGGACACTCCTGAGAAGTGTATTTTGGGTCGATATAGTTAACTTCGATTCCAAGTTCATAGGCTTTATATTCTATAAAGGTTGACAATTCAAAGAAAGTCCAGGTATGCAGATTAGCTTTAGTTTTACTTCTAGCTTTTGAAGTCTGACGTATGCCAGAAAGACTTTCCAGATTGATGGTTCCACAGTTGTTTTGAACTGCGAAATTCACAATATTCCTGGAAATCTTATGGTTAATATCTCGCATTATTCTTGACTCTTTGTCGTTGATTTTCTTTATAGCGTTGAGCTTTTTAGCCTTGCCTAATATTCTTCTAAGCTCTTTGTACTTTCTACGGAGATACTTGTTTTGTCTGCCGTTTCCAAAGAACTTGGTTTTGCCAGTAGATCCAACTACACCAACGGCAGGGCAGAGAATGCCTAAGTCTACACCGAGGGTTTCAATCCCTGAACATTCTAAAGGACTGTTTTCTATGGCAATTTGAGCTATCCAGTGGAAGCCTTTTTTAGACACTCTAAGAGATCCTATTTTTGAGCTGCTTAGCTTTGTGAACAGTTCCGTAGGTATTAGAGCTTTAACTTTTGTTTTTTTAACCTTGCCATCTATAATTATAGGGAATGCAATAAATTTTTCTCCTATTGTGTAGTTTTGGTTATTCCAAGATACGGTTGGCTTTTTAAAAGTACAGCTCCCAAACTGCTTAAATTTAGTTTTGGCGTACCTGATTAGCTCATTTTTGATCACAGATGGGATGTTAGAATCTATGTGCTTTGAAGTTATCTTAGGGAAGCTGCCGCTTGACACTGCATTTTGGACAAGCAGGTTAGCCTGATTGATATACTCCATAGACAATTTTTGTAGTTCCACAGCTTGAGATTTAGTTGGTTTTAGTTTTATTTTTACGATTTTTATAGTATCACCCCCTTTGAGAAGTTTTTTGATTTTCAATATACTGCTTAATTGCTGAAAATGGAGTACCTCCAGCAGTTGACACAAAATAGCTATTGGTCCATAGCGTAGGAAGTTTAGTTTTGAGAAAAGGGTACTTACTCCTTAATTCTCTTGATGTCCTACCCTTAATTAGTTTTATAAGCTTGTGTATTCCAAACTGAGGGTCCACATCCACCAGTAGATGTACGTGGTCTGGCATTATCTCAAGCTCTATAAGCTCAGCTTGATTAATGCTGCAAATTTCAACTATCATCTCCTTTAAAGAATTTGCCACATCATCTATTAAAACTTTTCTACGGTACTTTGGACACCATACTACATGGTATTTGCAATAGTATATTATATTTTTGTTTGATTTATATTTATTATCCATACTTGTATTATATATCCCAACTCTATCTAATGCAAGGGCAAAAAGAACGCCCTACATCCCCACGAATAAATTCGGGGGCTTTGGGCAAAATTTAGGTAATCTTAAGGAGTCAATTGCCATGGTTATAAAGAGCGGCAAGGTGGTTTTCAAAAGATAACCTGCAAAGCAGCCATTTACTTATTATCTATAAGGAGAAAAAATGTTAGCTAAAATAAATAAAATTACCCAGGATATATTTGCTGATTTAAAAGACCTGAATGAATTTGTATATAATAATCCGGAGCTTGGATACGAAGAGTTTAAATCCTCCAAGGCCCATATTGACCTTCTTCACAAATACGGCTTCGACGTTGAAGAAAATTATATGGATATGAAAACAGCCTTTCTTGGAAGCTACAAGGCTGAAAAGGAAGGCCCGACCGTAGCATTTTTGTCAGAATATGATGCACTTCCCGGCATAGGCCACGGATGCGGCCATAACTTGCTGGGAGCCACCAATACAGGAGCAGCTATAGTTTTGAAACAGCTTATAGATGAAATCGGTGGCAGGGTCTTGATCTTTGGTACCCCTGCTGAAGAAACCAGCGGAGCCAAGGTAGTTATGGCAGATAAGGGGGCCTTTGACAAGGTTGATTTTGCCATATGTACCCACCCTTCAGTTACCTACTATAAAAGCGGCACCTCTCTTGTGCTGGAGGCCTTACAATTCTCCTTCCACGGACAAACAGCCCATGCCGCCGCCGAGCCTGAAAAGGGGATCAACGCCCTGGATGCAGTTATAATGACCTTCAACGCTATCAATGCCCTGAGAGAGCATGTGCTGCCGTCATCTAGGATCCACGGTATCATAACAGACGGGGGAAAAGCAGCCAATATCGTCCCTGATTATGCCGAGGCCAGATATTATGTGCGGTCTGCCACTAAGACCTACCATGACGAGCTTAGGGAAAAAGTAATCAACTGTGCCAAGGGTGCTGCCCTTCAGACTGGAGCTTCCTTGGAAATATCTAATTATGAGGCCACCTACCTCAACCTTATAACAAACGAAACCATGTCCGCCGTATTCACAAACAACCTTTTGATCCAGGGGGTTGTCAATCCTGACAGAGAAAAAGAAGGACTTGGCTCCTTGGATATGGGAAATGTAAGCCAGGTATGCCCTGTTATAAATCCTTATGCAGGCATGGGCGGTGACGAGAATGTTGCAGCACATACGGTGGAGTTCAGAGATATGACAGTAACTGATGAAGCCTATAAAAATATGGTAATCACTATCAACGCCATGGTCAAAACCGCTGCTGACATAATCCTGGATAAAGACCTGCTTCAAAAAATCAGAGACGAATTTAAAAATACAAAAAACTAAGGCTAGTCAGCCTCTCTTGGATTTCTAAAAGCAAAGAAAAATCCTACCTGTAAGGGTAAGGATTTTTCTTTTTCAAATTATTTTAGACTTTTTTATTTATAATATTTATCCATGGCGGCTTTTATAGCATCATCACCTGCAACATAGGGCAGGGTAATATGGTCGTCACCCTTCATGATTTGATTATATTCCATTGATGTGGCCATGGCGTTTTCGTTTCTTGCCCAAGACCTTCTGGCTACTCCTCCCATTACGTCCCACGGCATGGCTGATTTTATTACTTCATCTATTCTTTCAGAGCCGTCAAGGACAAGACCGAAGCCTCCGTTGATGGATTTTCCTATTCCTACTCCTCCCCCGTTGTGGAGGGCAATAAGGCTCATACCCCTTGCAGCATTTCCTGCAAATATTTGGGTTGCCTGGTCAGCCATGATGTTACTGCCATCCTTTATGTTGGAGGTTTCCCTAAAGGTAGAGTCTGTCCCTCCTGTAT
>JBDHVO010000154.1:0-3476 GCA_039809675.1 Proteocatella sp. | reverse complement strand
CAGACCTTTCAGATGACTTATATGGGAATGTACTCCTCCATCAGATAGGAGCCCCAAAAGGTGGAGGGACTTATCCTTCGCATTGTCCATTGCAGATAGAAGGGCTTCATTATCAAAAAAATCTCCATCCTTAATAGATTTTGTTATTCTTGTAAGCTCCTGATAGACAATTCTTCCAGCTCCGATATTTAGGTGGCCTACCTCTGAGTTTCCCATCTGCCCGTGCGGCAGGCCCACATCTTCACCGCTAGCTCCCAGAGTCGTATGTGGATATTCCTTATAGATACTATCGAAATAAGGTTTGTTAGCCCTTGCTACAGCATTACCTTCTTTTTTGTCGATTAAGGCAAAGCCATCCAAAATTATTAAAGCAACCGGTTTTTTCATCACTGCTCCTTTTGCAAAAAATTGACCATGGAAGCAAATTCTCCAGCATCTAAGGATGCCCCTCCTATCAGGGCTCCATCAATATCCTTTTCTTCTAGAAATTCTTTTATATTTGTCGGCTTAACAGAGCCTCCATATTGAATCCTGATTTGTTCTGCCTCAGTAGAGGAATAGAGCTCCTTAATTAAATTCCTTATAAATTTGCAAACTTCATTTGCCTGTTCCTTTGTCGCTGTTTTACCAGTTCCAATTGCCCATACAGGCTCATATGCTATTATAATATTTTTCAAGCTCTTTGCCCCGACACCATGAAATCCAGCTTTAATCTGTTTTTCAATGACTTTGTTTGTCAAGCCGTTTTCTCTTTCCTCCAGGCTTTCCCCTACGCAAACTATCGGAGTAAGATGCGATTCAATTGCCTTTTGAAGCTTTTTGTTCACACTTTCATCTGTTTCGTTGAAGTATTGTCTTCTTTCTGAGTGTCCAATAATAACATGGCTAACCCCTATTTCCTTTAGCATGGGGGCAGAAATTTCTCCAGTAAAAGCTCCCTTGTCTTCATAATGGAAATTCTGTGCTCCAATTTGCACCGCTTTACCATCAAACTGCTTTACAAGCTCCTTTAGGTCGAGATAGGGAGCACATATGATAATTTCTATATTTTCATCTAATTTTATCTTTTTTAGGTCTTCAGCAAAATCAACTGCTTCTTCTAGTGTCTTGTTCATCTTCCAGTTGCCGGCAATAACAGGTTTTCTCATATTTCCTCCTACTTGTCATCAAGTGCTGCTATCCCAGGCAATTCCTTGCCTTCAAGGAATTCAAGAGAAGCCCCTCCTCCTGTGGACACATGGCTCATTTTTTCCCCCAGCCCAAGCTGATTTACAGCAGCAGCTGAATCTCCACCGCCAATAATTGTGACTGCCTCACTATTTTCTGCCATAGCCTCTGCAACGGCTTTTGTCCCTTTTGCAAAGGATGGGAACTCAAAAACTCCCATGGGGCCATTCCATATTATAGTTTTAGAGTTTTTTATAGTCCCTGCAAAAAGCTCAGCTGTTAAGGGTCCAATATCAAGACCCATATAGCCATCTTTTATGTCTTTGCCTTCAGACAGGATTGGCTCTGCATCCTTATCGAACTCTTTTGCCATAATAAAGTCAACAGGCAGCATGAGGTTTACGCCTTTTTCATCAGCTTTCCTGATCATATCCACGCAATATTCAATTTTGTCTTCTTCTAAGAGCGAGTTTCCGATACTGTGTCCCAGACCTTTTATAAAGGTGTAGGCCATTCCACCGCCAATTATCAGGTTGTCTACTTTGTCCAGAAGATTTTCGATTACATTAAGCTTGTCAGACACCTTGGCTCCCCCAAGAATTGCTGTGAAGGGTCTTTGTGGATTTTCTATTGCATTGCCAAGAAACTTAAGCTCCTTTTCAATCAGGTAGCCACATACTCTTTCAGAAAGAAACTCTCCCGCCCCGACTGTTGAGCAGTGAGCCCTATGGGCTGTACCAAAGGCATCGTTTACAAATACATCTCCAAGGGATGCCAGATCTTTCGAAAATTTCTCTTCATTTTTTGTTTCTTCTTTTCTGAATCTTGTATTTTCAAGAAGCACAATATCTCCATTTTCCATGGCAGCTACAGCTTTTCTTGCATTTTCCCCCACAACCTCTGGATCTGGGGCAAAAATAACTTTCCTGCCAATCATTTCTTCTAGCTTTCCAGCTACAGGTGCCAGGGAGAATTTTTCTTCAGGACCGTTTTTAGGTTTGCCCAGATGTGAGATGATAATTACCTTAGCCCCCTTGTCTACAAGGTATTTTATTGTAGGAAGGGCACCTGAGATTCTATTAGTATCTGTAATTTCGCCATCTACAATAGGTACATTAAAATCCACTCTAACCAGGGCTTTTTTCCCTTCCCACCTTATATCTTCTATCGACTTTTTGTTGTAAAGCATGCTTCCTCCATGTTTAAACGCCGTTTAAGCCCTTGACGGGCTTAAACAAGATTATTTATTCAAATTAGCCATATATTCAAGAGTTCTTATTAATTGGGCAGTATAAGACATCTCGTTATCATACCATGAAGCCACCTTTACAAGCTGCTCTGCATTTACTTCTATAACCTTTGTCTGGGTTGCATCAAAAAGTGAGCCTTGCTTTAAACCAATCACGTCGCTTGATACAATTTCATCCTCTGTATATCCCAGAGTTTCGTTTGCAGCTGCTTTCATCGCAGCGTTGATTTCTTCTGCTGTAACTTTTTTGTCAAGTGTAACTACCAGCTCAGTGATTGAGCCTGTGATTACAGGGACTCTTTGCGCTGCTCCTTCGAGCTTGCCCTTTAGTTCAGGAATTACAAGACCAATTGCCTTTGCTGCTCCTGTCGTGTTTGGAACAATATTTGCAGCTGCTGCTCTAGCCCTTCTTAGATCTCCCTTTTTGTGAGAGGAATCAAGGGTGTTTTGGTCGTTTGTATATGCATGTATTGTAGTCATGAAGCCTTTTTGGATTCCAAATTTGTCGTTTAGAACCTTAGCCATCGGAGCAAGGCAATTTGTTGTGCAGGATGCTGCAGAAACAACTGTTTCGCTCCCATCAAGAATGTCGTGGTTTACATTGAATACTATTGTTTTTAAATCTCCTTTTCCAGGAGCAGAGATAAGCACTTTTTTTGCTCCGCCCTTAATGTGAGCTTCAGCTTTTTCCTTGTCCGTAAAAGCTCCGGTACATTCAAGTACCACATCTATTCCAAGCTCTCCCCACGGAAGATTTGCAGGATCAGATTCAGAAAACACCTTTACCTTGTGGCCGTTTATAACAAGGCCATCTTCTTCAACCTCAACCGTTCCGTTAAATCTGCCTTGAGCAGAGTCATACTTAAAGAGGTGGGCTGACTGCTCCGGAATATTTGTGCGGATGTTAATTGCAACAACATCATATTTATCAGGCTCCTGCATAAGCTCTCTTACCGCAAGTCTTCCTATTCTGCCAAAACCGTTAATTGCTACCTTAATCATTTTGTACCTCCATATTATTAATTTTTAGAATATCCATTATTTTACCAGCTGCATCTTC
>JBDHVO010000153.1:0-3486 GCA_039809675.1 Proteocatella sp. | reverse complement strand
TGTCAGGATTTTGTCTTCTATCCTTGATTTCTGCAAGAGTTGTGAAAAGTACGTCTGTAGAAGAGTTGATTGCTGTTTCAGCAGAGTCCTGGATAACTCCAACGATAAAGCCTACTCCAACTACCTGCATGGCAACATCATTTGGAATTCCAAACAAAGAGCAGGCAAGAGGTACAAGAAGAAGGGATCCTCCGGCAACCCCTGAAGCTCCGCAGGCAGACGCTGCTGCTACAAGAGAAAGAACAAAGGCTGTTGGGAAGTCTACTTTAATACCAAGAGTATTGGCCGCTGCAAGAGCAAGCACTGCAATTGTAATAGCCGCTCCCCCCATGTTGATTGTTGCTCCAAGAGGGATTGAAACTGAGTAGGTCTCCTCATCAAGACCCATCTCTTCACAAAGCTCCATGTTTACAGGGATGTTTGCAGCTGATGATCTTGTAAAGAAGGCTGTAATACCACTGTTCTTAAGACACTTAAGCACAAGCGGATACGGATTTTTTCTTGTGTAGATAAATGTAATTATTGGATTCATTACAAGGGCTGCGAAGAACATACTTCCAAGAAGAACTGCTAAAAGCCTTCCGTAGGTCGTAAGAACTCCAAGACCTTCCTCAGATATAGTCGAGAACATAAGTCCCATAATACCAAGAGGAGCAAATGAGATTACCCACTTAACCGCCTGAGTTACTGCCTCAGCCACGTCACCCAGCATTTTCTTTGTAGAATCTGATGCTTTTTTGAGGGCAAGGCCAAAAATTATAGCCCAAGCCAGGATACCGATGTAGTTGGCACTTACAATCGAGCCGATAGGGTTTGATACTACGCTTAGCAGAAGGTTTGTAATAACCTCGCCAATTCCTCCTGGAGCTGCCATATCAACTGCCTCAGCAGCGTTTAGGGTAAGCTCAACCGGGAACATAAAGCTGGCAACAACACTCACAAGTCCTGCAAGTAAGGTACCAAGAAGGTAAAGCACTATAACATTACCCATATTGGATTTTTGTCCCTCTGATGTAGTACAAAGAGCATGCATAACAAGGAAGAATACCAGTACAGGGGCAACCGCCTTAAGGGCGCCTACGAATAATTTACCGAACATTCCGATCGGTGTAGCCTGAGGAACAACAAGACCAAGCACTAAACCCAATATAAGACCCATTATTATTCTTTTTACAAGACTTATGTTGTTCCATTTTTCTAAAAAGTTTTTCATTTTTTAGTTGCAGATATAATCTGCACTCCTTTCTTTATAAAAATATAATTGTTAAAAAATTGCGAAAATACAACTTACTAAAAATCGTTTTCACAGTTATGTTTGTTATTATCGCACAGTTTCCGAAAAAATACAATAATTTACGTACAATTTTGTTTTAATTTTTGTTTTTTATGGTATAATAAACGCGACAAAAATTTTACGGAAGCGTTTTCACTATACATTAATTTATAAAATCCAATTGAAAAGAAAAGAGGTAAAAAAATGAGCAATGACGGCTTAATGTGGGCAATAGTTAAAGAAAAGCCTGAGGCAGGACTTTGGATGAAAAGGGTACCTGTACCAGCTGTAGGCACAAACGATGTCAAGATTAAAATCAAAAAAACTGCTATCTGCGGTACAGATGTTCATATTTACGAGTGGAATGACTGGGCCCAGCATACAATTCCAGTGGGCATGACTGTAGGCCACGAATATGTAGGCGAAATTGTAGAGCTAGGCTCAGGAGTTGCTGGCTTTAAGGTTGGCGATATAGTATCAGGCGAGGGCCATATAGTGTGCGGAAAATGCCGTAACTGCCTTGAAGGCCACAAAGAAAACTGTAAGGATGCTAAAGGAGTTGGGGTAAACAGAGACGGAGCATTTGCAGAGTACCTTGTGATCCCTGCTGAAAATGTATGGCCGGCCAATCCAGCCATAGATGAAGAGCTTTATGCCATCTTTGATCCATTTGGTAATGCAACCCATACTGCCCTTTCATATGATGTACTTGGCGAGGACGTACTTATTTCGGGAGCAGGCCCAATAGGCATGATGGCTGCGGCAATAGTAAAATTTGCAGGAGCAAGACACGTTGTTGTAACTGACTTTAACGAATACAGACTTGACCTTGCAAAAAAACTTGGAGCTACAAGACCTGTAAATTTAAAGAACGAAAACCTTAAAGATGTAATGAGAGAGCTTGGCATGACAGAGGGCTTCGATGTTGGTCTTGAAATGTCAGGAAACCAGCAGGCTCTAAATGATATGATCCACAACATGAAAAACGGGGGTAATATAGCCATCCTTGGTCTTCATGGAACTGAGACAAAGGTTGACCTTGAAACTGTAATCTTCAAGGGCCTAAACCTTAGAGGAATCTACGGACGAAAGGTATGGGATACATGGTACAAGATGGGTACAATGATCCAGGCAGGCCTTGATATATCTGGAGTTATCACTGACCACTTTGATGTTAAGGACTTTGAAAAGGGCTTTGAAGCTATGATCTCCGGTCATTCAGGAAAAGTAATCCTTGACTGGTCTAAGGTAAACGCTTAGAAGCTTTGCTACTGATATTATAAGGAAGGGGAAAAAATGGAACGTAAAAATGATTTATTAAGCATATACACTGCAGAGGTTGAGGGCATAAAAGAAGCAGGTCTGTTTAAGGGAGAAGCTCCCTTTGCATCTCCTCAGGGAGCCCATGTAATAATGGAAGACGGACGAAAGCTTCTTAATATGTGTGCCAACAACTACCTGGGACTTGGAGACAGCCAAAGACTTATTGACGCAGCCAAAAAAACCTATGACGAAAGAGGCTACGGAGTTGCCTCCGTACGTTTTATCTGCGGAACCCAGGATATCCACAAGAAGTTTGAAAAACAGGTTTCTGACTTTTTAGGAACAGACGACACTATCCTTTATTCTTCATGCTTTGATGCAAACACAGGCCTTTTCGAAACTATCCTTACAGAAGAAGACGCTATCATAAGCGACGAGCTTAACCACGCATCTATAATTGATGGAGTAAGGCTGTGCAAGGCAAAGAGATTCCGTTACAAAAACAATAACATGGCTGACCTTGAGGCCCAGCTAAAGGCAGCTGATGAAGCCGGAGCAAGAATAAAGCTTATTGCAACTGATGGAGTCTTCTCCATGGATGGAATAATTTGCGACCTTAAATCTGTATGCGACCTGGCAGACAAGTACAATGCCCTTGTAATGGTTGATGACAGCCACTCTGTAGGCTTTATCGGCAAGCACGGAAAGGGAACTGCCGAACACTGCGGAGTTGAGGGCAGGGTAGATATTATAACAGGTACCCTTGGAAAAGCCCTTGGAGGAGCATCAGGCGGCTACACATCAGGCAGAAAAGAAATAATAGACCTTTTAAGACAAAGAAGCCGTCCTTACCTATTCTCAAACTCTCTAGCACCAGCTATTGTTGGCGCCAGCATGGAAATGTTCACTATGCTTGGAGAAAGCACAGAGCTAAGGGACCATCTGGAGGA
>JBDHVO010000152.1:0-3510 GCA_039809675.1 Proteocatella sp. | reverse complement strand
CATTGTATCCTGGTGGGCCTTTGTCAGCTGCCTGATGCTTGCTACAATTATACCGATAATTCCCATAATGGCTACTACCTCCGATGCCAGAAAATTGTATCTTTCTACCGCTATAACATCTATATAATTATCTATTCGGTTAAAAACAAAGAATATCAGAGCAAAGATGATAATACTAGGAGCACCCTTGGCCTTTTGCTCCCTATAATAAATAAGCATAAGACTGGCTCCCCACGCCTGTAAAATAATTTTAAAGGCTATGTCATATAGGGAATAAGCATCAGGGTCAATACCAAAAAATAAATGACCAAAAAGCCTGATACCAATGTAAAGCCAATTTATCCCTATTAAGGCTCTGCCCTGCCTTTTGAACCTGAAATTATCTGAGTCCACAAAAATATACATAAGAGGAATTAAAAGCAGGGATCTGGCCATAAAGGCAAGCAGCCTTAGCCTGTCCAGCTCATGGGTAAAAATCAGCTGGACCCAAATATTTCTTGATGCAAACCACACAAAAGCCAAAAAGGCATAGTAGCCCAGGTACTTGATCCTCCTTGTAAACCTGTAGGACCTGGCATAGACCAGATAAAAGCCCAGTGACATTAGGGAAAAGGCCAAAAGCATCATAATACTTACAAGGGATATGCTATTTTTGTTCAAAAGATAAGATGAAAAGGCAAAATCCCTGGCAGCATAAATATTTGGTATTTGGAAGCTATCTCCGGGACTAAGGGGCATAAAGACAAGCCTTATCTCATCCCCCTCCCTTGCGTTGACTGGCAGCTTAACAAGGTGCCACAGCGACTCATATTTCCCTAGCTCCCTGTCCCTTGCATACGAACCCGAAATATTGCCCTTGGAATATATGGCATCATTGTCAAAATAGACTGCCACCTTAGAGTCCTTTGTATAAAAAATGAGGTGGCCCTCCCTTACCATGTCCCTTGTAAGCTGCTTTTTTATATGGATATACTTCTGGTCTAAATCGGGCTTAAAGCCTTGTCTTTCTAAGTCTACATAAGCCTTGCCCTTGTAGACCTGCCAGCCCTCTGAAGCATCATAAATCTGCTCCTGACCCCCTATTTTAGTCTCCTGATGGAGCGTAGTCACAACAAAAAATATAAAGCCTAGCAGACAAACCATGAGGGCAATTGTAAAGATTTTCTTTAAATTTTTCATAATGCAAAGCTCCTGCACCTAAATTTTAATACCTAACTTATATGCAATAATTAATACTATATACTATACTTCGACAAAAAAATTATTTTGTTAAACTTTATTTTAAATTATTCTTCTTGCAGCAATATTTTTTGGGCTATTTTCACACTTTCCTGGGCGTCCCTTACATAGTAGTCTGCCCCTACCATCTCGGCGTATTCGGGGTTTAAAACTGCCCCTCCCACCATTATAATAGCCTGAGATCTAGCTTTTTTTAGCTCTTCTATGGTTTCCTTCATATTTAGGACTGTTGTAGTCATCAGGGCTGACAGGCCTATAAGCTTAATGCTTTCAGCCTTGGCAGTCCTTACCACCTCTTCGATAGGGACATCCTTGCCCAAATCTATTACCTCATAGCCGTAGTTTTCAAGGAGCATCTTGGCTATGTTTTTTCCAATATCGTGGATGTCACCCTTTACTGTTGCCAGAATAAGCCTGCCCTTGGGCTCTACAAGACCCTTGTCAGACCTTGCTTTTATGGCTTCAAAGCCAGCCTTTACAGCTTCTGCCGCCTGCATAAGCTGGGGAAGAAAAAGCTCCTTTTTTTCAAAGCGGTCACCTGCTATATTAAGGGCAGGTACAAATTCATCGTCTATTATTTCAAGGGGGGATTTTTCATTAAGGAGGTCCTCTACCCTGGCCCTGGCCTGGTCAGTCCTCCCTTGGATTATCATATCCCTAAGGGTCAGCCCCATACCCTCCCCTGCCTGACCCAAGGCTTTTTCTTTTTGCCTGTCTCCCAAGATATAAGGAGGCCCAGGGTTTAAGGCATCATCCTTGTATTTTTCTATATAGTCTTTGCTGTCCTTGTCCATGGCAGAAAGTACCCTAAAGGCATCTATGGCAGCCATCATTTCATGGGAGTCTGGATTCATAATAGCAGCATCAAGGCCAGCTGTCAGGGCAGCTGCTGTAAAAATCGAATTCAAAAGAGGCCTCTTGGGAAGACCAAAGGATACATTGCTAACCCCAAGCACCGTCTTAACTCCAAAATCTTTTACAAGACCTATGGCCCTTATTGTTTCCATGACTTCAGCCTGCTGGGCTGAGGCAGTCAGGGTCAGGCAGTCAATCAGGATATCCTCCTTGGGGATAGAGTATTTAGCCGCTTCATTTATGATTTTCTCAGCTATTTTCACCCTTCCCTCTGCCTTGGGCGGTATCCCATCCTCGTCTAAGGTCAGGCCTACCACAAGGGCTCCGTATTTTTTTACAAGGGGAAAAATCTCCTCCATATTGGCCTGCTTGCCGTTTACAGAGTTTACAAGTGGTCTTCCGTTTACATACCTCAGGGCCTTTTCAATAGCCTCAGGACTGGAGCTGTCTATCTGGACAGGAAGGTCAGAAACAGCCTGGATTTTTTTTATTACCCTTGTAAGAACCTCAGCCTCGTCAATCTCCGGTATTCCAACATTCACATCTAGGATATGGGCTCCTTTTTCGGCCTGGTCAAGGGCCTCCCCTATGATGTAGTCCATCTTACCTGTCCTAAGGGCCTCCTTCATCCTTTCTTTGCCTGTAGGATTGAGCCTCTCCCCTATAATGCTTATCTCCTTGTCCATAATATGGGCCCTGGTTGCAGATGCCAGGATAGTAAGATTTTCTGCCTCCCTTTTTACAGGTCTCATGGCTTTTGTTATATTTCTTATCTCCCTTACAAAATCAGGAGTCGTTCCGCAGCAGCCTCCCACAATGGAAACCCCTTCTTCCACCAGATCCCCTATGGCTCTTGCAAAGTCCTCAGGAGATATATCGTAGTAGGTCTCATTCCCCTTCATTTTAGGAAGGCCTGCATTGGGCTGGATCATAACAGGGACCTTTGAATATTTTAGTATAGTCCTCAGGCTGGCCTTTATTTCCAGGGGGCCCAGGGAACAGTTGAGGCCAAGAGCATCAGCTCCAAGACTTTGGAGGATTATAGTCCCAGTCAGGGGATCAGTCCCCAAAAAAGTCCTCCCATCCTCCTGGTAGCTAAGGGTTACAAAAACAGGCAGGTCAGTATTTTCCTTAACTGCCAGTATGGCCGCCTTGGCTTCATAGGGGTCAGCCATGGTTTCTATAAGAACAAGGTCAGCCCCTGCCTTCTCGCCCGCTATGGCCTGGGCCTTAAAAAGCTCATAGGCCAGGTCAAAGCTCAGGGTCCCCATTGGCTCCATCAGCTGGCCCAGGGGTCCTATATCAAGGGCAACATAAAGAGGATCAGCAGACCTTGCATGCAAACCCCTGCCTCAATAACCTCTTCTACCCCATAAGGAGACTCCTTTAGCTTGAGGCCATTGGCACCAAAGGTAT
>JBDHVO010000151.1:0-3525 GCA_039809675.1 Proteocatella sp. | reverse complement strand
TTAAGGACAGTCTTTGCAGGTGCCAAGGAAAAAGAGGTTCTTGAGAGGGGGCAAAATGCCAATACCCTGGCCTATATATATGAGATTAAGACAAATAGTGAAACCATATATGCAGCTGTTTACTTTAATGACCTTATAGAAACGGCTTATGAAGTCCTCAAGACAGATGGCTATGAAGGAGCTATCGCAATTTGGGGCAAGGACAGGGGAGAAATAGAAAAGTATGTCCTGGAGGATCCCTCTGAGCTTTATCTGGTTGAGGATTTGCCTATAGGAGAAGATGTACAGGGTTAAGATTATTACTTGGTGGGTGCAGGACAGCACCCATTTTTTTTATGTTTTTGCATTAAAAAAGGCAGGTTGCCCTGCCTAAAAGAAATCCTATTTATATTTTATTGTTTTAGTATCTTACCCCGTATGAAAGCTTAGGGAAGTTTGATACTGACTGTATTTTTACGCTCTGGCCAGGTGCCGGAGAGTGAATAAACTGTCCGTTTCCAAGGTAGATGCCTACGTGGCCTGGGCCGTAAAGAATGTCTCCTGACTTAATGCTTGAAAGAGATACTCTTTGGCCAGCTCCTGCCTGAGAACCTGAGGTTCTTGGGATATTTACTCCTGCCTGTCTGAAGACATACTGGGTAAAGCCTGAGCAGTCAAATCCGCCTGGACTTGTTCCTCCGTAAACATATGGAGTTCCAAGATATTTAAGGGCAATTCCAGTAACTCCTGAAGCACTGCCTGTAAAGGCAAGGCCGGTGCTTCCAGATCTTGATGACTGGAAGGCTCTTACTGCCACTGGCTTTGGCTTGGTGCCGTAGTATGCGATTTTGTCCTGAGCCTTGGTAGTAATTTTCTGGTCAAGGGTTTTCTTGTCGGTTTTTTGGCCATTAACAAGGGTTACCTGGGAGTAGACTTCTCTTACTCCTGGCTTGCCGTTTTGCATAAGCTTGGTTTCGCCGACAAAAAGATCTGAATTAGGTACTTTTTTAACTCCAGGCTCTACAGTAAGTCTGTTTAGCTCCTGGTAAGTAGTTTTTACATCAAACAGGTTTGTTTTTTTAGCCTCGCCTGTTGCCAGGGTCCTTATGTTTGAACGAGATACTGACGTTGATGGGTTTATCTGAGCCATGGCCTCATTGGATTTGAGAACCTTTGCTTCAGAAACGCTGTCAAGCTTTACAACTTGAACATTTTGTACAAATTCTGTCCTTACATTGCTGATTCTGTCTGTCTTTTGTGTCACAAATGGTGTCTGGGCAGTTTCGAGAACCTTCTTGGCTGTGTCTTCGTCTGCAACTGCCATGACAAACTCGTTGTCCTTTTTGATGGCATAAGCAGGTATCTTAATGTCTAAGGTGGATTCAAAGTTATACTGCATAATCTCTTTGGTCGTCAGGGTATTATCACCCAGCTTTCCCTTTATGAATGTAACGTCTGCGTCAAATTTAGCTTCACTGCCCTTTTCTTCTTGGATATGTTTTTCCATATTGTCAACAGCTAACTGGGCATCAAGCTTTGTTTTTACGTATCCTACGTGCTTGCCGTTGGATACAATTTCGTAACCAATTCCTGGCTGGAAATAGAACAGGCCTGCTATAAGGCTTACCATAAGCACTGAAGTAAGCAGGAAGGATTTCTTTTTAGTCTCATGACTCAGGGAGTCAATTAACGATTTTACCATTGGATTAACCTCCGATTTATTTTTCCTTTGCCATTATAGCATATTATTTTTAAAGTGAACAGTAAATTATTACAAAAAAGTTACAAACCACATTTAAAGAAAATGGTGTTTAAGGTACAATCATTGAAGTAACAAGGCTACGCTAATTACAAGGAAAATGTGTATTGTAATACGAGGAAAAAAATTTACAAATTGTAACTATTGTTTCCTGAAATATGGAGATTTTGCGGGACTCTTGGCATTTGTAATTATATTGTTATGTAATCGTCACATTTTTTTGGTATAATACTCATATGCAAATTGGATTTTTAGACCGTGGAGGATATGATGAAAAAAATAATAAGTGTGCTTATGTCGGGCTTGCTGGCTGCAGGAGCTGCAGTGCCGTCATTTGCCAGCTCAAAGGATAATATAACAGTAAATGTAGACGGAAACAAAATGGCCATAGTGGGCCATCCTGCTGTCCTTGATGAAAAGACAGGCAGAGTACTTATTCCCTTTAAATCTCTTTTTCTTGCTATAGGAGTAGCAGAAAAGGATATAAAATGGGACGCTGCAACCAGCACTGCCAAGGGGACCAAGGAGGGGACGGTTGTAGAGCTTACAAAAAATAATGTTAACGCCAAGGTTGATGGAGCTTCTGTAAAAATGGATAATGCTCCTGTAATAATGGGAACCTCAATGATGGTGCCCTTGTCATTTGTGTCAAAGCAGATGGGCGGGGTCGCTTTTTGGGATGGGGCTCCAAATTATATAGTCAATATTGAAATGGACAGGGGCCTTTTCCCTGATAAGGATCCTGTAAAGCCTACTCCGGAAACCCCGAATGATTCCAAGGCTCCTGCCAGGGACACAGGAGCTAAGAACAATGAAATATGGGGTACCTTTGCCATAAACAATGCCAAAAAAGATAAAATTGTAGCCCAGTTTAAGGCGGACTATAGCCTTGATATAAAAAATATCACAACAGGAAAGTCTGGCAAGGGGTCCTACAAAATAAAAGGGGACGACGTTACAATTACTTCAGATATTCTTGGTGGAAGCTACACCCTGTCAACGACCAGCTACGGGGGTACTACCTACTATATACTCAAGGGGAGCGATGCAGGCAAAGCCTTGCTTGCCATGGCAAAAATAACCTATGACCAATTTGCTTCAGTTTATTAAAAGAGGAGGGTGAAATGAAATTCAAAAAATCAGCTTTAAGCCTTGTACTTGTAGCAAGCATTGGATTTACGTCTATATTTTCTTTTGCGGCTACCTTTAATGATATGAAAAATGCTAAGGGAGGCGACCACTGGAGTGCCCCCTATGTAACTGATATTTCGGGAAAGGGCCTTGTCAGCGGCTATGCTGATGGCTCCTTTAAGCCCAACAATCCTGTAACAAGGATTGAAGCGGTTGTTTTTATTTCAAGACTCTTTCCTCAGGAAAATGTAAAGGCTGTATATGAGGCCAACAAGGCCAAGTGGGCAAGCAAGCTTACAGACAATCTTATTCCTGAATTTGCCAAGGCGCCTGTTGTATTTGGTTTGGAAAAAGGCCTTTATTCAGAAACCTACCTCAGGGAATTTATGAATAAGACGGCCAAGACCCAGAAGGATGCGCAAAGGTACGAGTTTGTAGTGTATCTTGTAAGGGCTCTGGGATGGCAGGGCCAGCTAAGTAATGCCGCTGTTGTAAAGTATAAGGATGTTAACACTATACCCAAACAGGCAGTCCCTTATGTTGAGCTTCTGGGCAAGAAAAATGTAATTGCCAAGGAGGGAGATTTCAATCCCCTTAAGCCTGTAACAAGAGGGGAAATAGCCAAGATGCTCTCCTTGACCTACAAGGATTCGGAA
>JBDHVO010000150.1:0-3584 GCA_039809675.1 Proteocatella sp. | reverse complement strand
CGTAAGTCAAAGGTTCAAAAAGCCCTTAATGAAGTAGGTCTCCTGCCAGAATTTGCCTCAAGGTTTCCCCATGAGTTTTCGGGAGGTCAAAGACAACGTATTGGTATAGCAAGAGCCTTAATAATGGAACCGGAATTTATCGTAGCCGATGAGCCTATATCAGCCCTTGACGTATCCATAAGAGCGCAGGTTCTCAATATACTAAATGACCTGAAAAAAGAAAGAGAGCTTACTTACCTCTTTATATCCCATGACCTTTCTGTTGTCCGTTTTATTTCTGACAGGATAGCTGTAATAAGTAAGGGAAGGATTGTTGAGCTGGCTGAATCTGAGGAGCTATTCAAGCATCCCCTTCATCCATACACAAAGGCTCTGCTTTCTGCTGTACCTCAGCCTGATCCAGAGGTGGAAAAAAACAAAAAACTAGTAGTTTATGATCCTTCAATGCATGACTATTCATCAGATAAGCCAGTTTGGGAGGAAATCATCCCAGGCCATTTTATTTATGGCAACCAGAAAGAATTGGAAGCATATAGGAAAGAAATCATAGAAATTGACGCAAAAGAAAAATAGCCTAAATGAAAATATTGAGCAATAGTCCCCCACCGCCTGGGTGTGGGATGAATTGCTTTTATTTTATTTAAAACAAAGGATATAAGGCCTAGGAAAGCAAATTAATAAGGTAAAGGAGGAGGATTTTGACAAAATATAAAGATATTGTTAATTATCTAAGAGCACTAAAAGCCAGGGTGGAAATTATCAGGGCGGACAAGGAGGCCGAAAACTATAAAGAAGAAAGCCTTGAAGAAGCCTTTAAAAAATCTCTTGCTATGGTTTGGGACAAATTATCAAATCTATATGAAGATGACCTTACTGACCTCTACAAGGTGCAAGGCTTCTTAACAGATGAGGTAGTGCAGATACATAAAGAAGAAAACAGTGAAAACAATCAGAAGCTGGCAAAAAACAATTTGAATTTTGCCAGGATATGCGAGGACTTTGAGGATGGCAAAAGAGCCTATAATATGTATTTCTTTAACGATAAGGGGGCAGAGACCTATATTGTTGGAGACCTGCATTCTGACACCATAAGCCTTGAAAGAATACTCGAAAAAACGGACTTTTTTAAGGGAGTAGAGGACAATAAAGAGCTCCGCCTGATTTTCCTTGGAGACTATATTGACAGGGGACAGGCTCAGTTAAAAATTATCCACTATATTTTGGCTTTAAAATATTTGTTTCCAGATAAAATCTACCTCCTTAGGGGCAACCATGATGGAGGCTCCTGTGCAGATGGGCAGGTAAAAATGTGGGTAAAGCAGCCGGAAGGATCTCCTGATCAAGACTGGTTCTTGCTTTATATTCACAGCCTTAGTCTTATCAACACAAGCTATCCTGAAACTGCTATAAAAAAAAATCTGGAATTTTTTGACAGCCTGGCAAGCCTGGGCTTTATATGCAGGAGGAGGAAAATAATCCTGTCCCACGGAGGGATTCCAAGGCCAAAAAGAGAGGAGGCAGCCCTTTATTCATATATAAAAAGCCTCTATGATTTGACAAATGAGGCTATTACAGACAAACTGGGAAAAAGTATTGTAAACAATATGATGTGGAGCGATCCTGCTGCTGATACTGATGACCTTCACGAGGACAGGGCAAGATTCAGGTTCAAAAACCAGGATTTTGAATGCTTTAGAAGCTTATTAGGCATAGACCTGCTTGTTAGAGGCCACCAGGTCCAGGAGGGGGGCTACAAAGAATTTTTTGATGGGGGAATAGTAAATATTTTCTCCAGCGGAAGAATAATCAAGGGGGAAGAGGATATAAATATTGAGACAGCTTATACAAGGGTAGATCCTCATATTGTAAGCCTTGATAAAGATGGCCAGATAAAGTATATAGGCCTCAACAATCAGTAAAATATCCAAAAAGTTATTTACTTTTGCCCTCCTTCTGTGATATAATCATTTTTGCGAGATTTGTGCCGGTAAAAAAGTATCACGGCAGGGAGGAATCCGTTCTCAAACTTTCTGCTCGAAGGAGCCGTATAGTCCGAAGGAGGTGAAGTAATGAATAATTACGAACTGGTTTATGTACTTAGACCTGCAATCGAAGATGAAGCTAAAGAAGCTGTTCTTGACAAAGTAAAGACAATAATTGAAGAATCTGGCGAGGTTGCAAAAGTTGACGTATGGGGAGTTAAGAGACTTGCATACGAGATTCAGAAGCTTAGAGAGGGATACTATGTGCTTGTAGAATTCAAAGCTACAACAGATGTACCAAAAGAGCTTGATAGAAATCTAAAAATCAACGACAACGTAATTCGTCATATGGTTATCAACATTGATGAGAACTAGGAGTAAATAATGAATATTGCTATTTTAATTGGAAGGCTGACAAAGGATCCCGAGCTTAGATATATCCCGTCAAGCGGCAGACCGGTGGCTACGTTCACCCTGGCTGTTGACAGGACATTTGTGGGTAAGGATGGTCAAAAGCAAGCTGATTTTTTCAACATAGTTGTATGGGGAAAGCAAGCTGAGAATGTAGCAAACTACACAGCTAAAGGCAGTCAGGTGGCAGTTAGAGGGAATATCCAGAATCGAAGCTACGATGCATCAAATGGCGAAAAACGCTATATAACAGAAATTGTTGCGGACAATGTCCAGTTCCTTACCAGGGCAGGAAGCCAGGGTAGTCAAAGGAACGAATTTAGTCAAGGATCTTCAGGATATGGTAATTCCTTTGAACCATCAGGCTATGAAGAGGATGCATCAGCATTTTCTCCAAAGGGACTTGATGAGGATGGCTACCGTGCCCTTGAAGAAGATGATGTACCATTTTAAGTTAGGAGGTTATCATGTCAGCATACAGAGGCGGAATGAGAAGAAGAAAAAAAGCTGATCCATTTGGCGGCGACAAAATTAATCAAATAGATTATAAAGATGTTGCTCTTCTTAAAAAATATATTACTGAAAGAGGAAAAATACTTCCAAGAAGAGTTTCAGGAACATCTGCAAAAGCTCAAAGAAAGCTTACAACTGCAATAAAGAGAGCAAGAAATCTTGCCCTTCTACCATATTCAGCAGAATAATAAAAACCCCCATGCCAAGCATGGGGTTTTTATTTGCGCAAAAAAACAGAAAAATAAGGCTTTTCGCAGAATTTGTCCGGCTTTAACTGGTAATCTCTTCGCTTATTTGATATAATAAAGGCAAAATAAGTGCTTTAGGGAGGGGTTTACCATGAATTTTGATAATCTACAAAAACAGGATCCTGAGATTTATTCAACCTTAGAAAGAGAACTTAACAGACAGCAAAGAAACATTGAGCTTATCGCATCTGAAAATATTATTTCGGAAGCAGTAATGGAGGCCATGGGTAGCTATTTTTCAAACAAATACGCTGAAGGCTATCCGGGAAAAAGATACTATGGAGGCTGCGAAATAGTTGATGAGATGGAGAATATTGCAATAGCAAGGGCTAAGGAGCTTTTTGGAGCAGACCACGCCAATGTTCAGCCTCACTCTGGCTCCCAGGCCAATATGGGAGTATACTTTGCCATGCTTGAGCACGGGGACAAG
>JBDHVO010000149.1:0-3596 GCA_039809675.1 Proteocatella sp. | reverse complement strand
AGGTGGCTCTGGTTTCTAAATATAAATGACTCTATATTTGCAATTTATTTTTTGTTTTTCTTAATATAGTAATATACCGGCAGGCCCATAAGGGTTATGCCTATGCCGACCATAGACCTCATCGGGGCACTGATCAGGGTGCTTACAAGAATATACAGGCCTCCCAAGGCTCCAACTATTGGTGTAATCGGGTAAAGGGGTACCCTGTAGTCTCCTTTTTCAGGCTTTCTTTTTTTCCTTTGAATAAAGACACCTACAACCCCCATAACAAAGAAGATCCAAAGGACAAAGATTAGAAGGTCTGTCAGGGTATTGAAGGTTCCTGAGAATATATAAAGGGCTGCTAAAATACTTTCAACAAGAAGAGCATTTGCAGGTGTTCCAAATTTTGGATGGATTTGGCCAAGAAATTTTGAAAAAGGCAGCTGGCCTCTTTCTCCCATAGCCTGGGGTACACGGGCAGCAGTCATCAAAAAACCATTTAGGGCGCCAAATACTGACACCATAATTCCTGCAGCCAAAAAGGTCGTTCCTCCTAGTCCAAACAGGGCCTGGGCAGCGTCAGCCCCAGGTGTAGAAGAGGTTGCGATTTGCTCAAGAGGGAGGACCTTGAAGATTACCATATTAAAGAGAGCATATACAAAAATAACAAAAATTATACCAGCAGAAATTACCTTTGGCAGGGTTTTTGAAGGATTGTCGATTTCTCCTGCCATATTTGTAACCCCAATCCATCCGTCATAGGCCCACAGGGTACCCAGGATAGCAACTCCAAAGCCAGCTCCTACAAGATCCTTTGATATTCCTTCAACTCCTGGTATAGATGGAGCTGCAAGACCAAAGCCGATGATTGCAACAACCGGCACAAGCTTACCAACAGTCGCTACCGTCTGAATAACCCCGCCGCATTTTGTAGATATTACATTCATAATTAATATAAAGGCAAGGATTCCGATGGCAACCAGTCTTTGCTGGCCATCTGACAGAGGGATAAAGAAGGCAGCATAAATAGCAAAGGCAATTGCCTGGGCAGCTACAGATGCCGGATAAGAAATAACTGTCTGAACCCAGCCAAGCAGGAAGCCCACCTTTTCGCCGTAAAGCTCTTCCAGATAGGTATAAAGACCCCCGGATTTCGGGATTGCTGCTGCTATTTCAGCAACAGATAAGGCTGATGCCAGGGTTATAAGGCCACCGGCTATCCAGGCAGCAAGGCTAAGCGAAGGCGAGCCTGCATCCCTCAGAACTATTCCCGGTTTTAAGAAAATACCAGACCCTATAATCATACCCACTACGATTGCTAAGGCCTCAATTGACGTTATTGATTTTTTTAATGCTTTTTTTTCCATTTTAATGTCCCTTCTAATGAATAGTTTACATGCGGTTTCATACGCACAGGAAATTATTTTATCATTAAAAAGGACTGCTTTCAATACAGTTTTTGCCCTGAATAAAATCTATTTTTTAACCAGATAAGCATTTAGCTTAACCTGCTGAATGTATGTACTCTGGTACATATGAGTCCTTACTTTTTGCCAGTCCCATATAGGCTACAATGTTTTCTTCTTTTGTCCCAAGCTCATTTGCGTATTGCTTGGCTATCAAGCACTGCTCATAATTTATAATATTTTGCCTGTACAAAGCCTCTGCATAGCTAATTTCTTCATTCGAAAGCCGCATTCCTTCTTTAGATATAATTCTTAAGCCCTCTTCTATGGTGTTTTTGGTTGAGAATACCGGTTTTATATCAATATCATATTTTTCCTTTATGAAGGTCTGAGTATTTATTGGGCTATCATCACAAAAAGCTACGACTGTTTCTCCGCTTTTTTGCAAGATTGGAATAAAGAGCTTGGCTGCCATATCCTCTAATTCAAAGCATCCAGCATATTTGTCTATACTCAGTGCTTTTAGGACTTCATAATCAATAAACTGAATTCGTTTCGTTTTAGCAAGGGAAATTAACAATTCTTCTTCGCTTATGATCTCATTTGAAGTTAAATAAGCTCCTATTTTTTGTCTTTTGTATTTTGCCGCAGTTAAAGCCTCTTGAAGCTCCATGGCAGTTACAAAGCCTTTTTCCAAAAGGACGTCTCCCAAATTTCGGTGGTATCGTTTCAATATATGCCGGGACAAAAATTCATGGTCAGTTTTTGCCCATGCTACTTTTTTAGCTTTTGTTGTTTTATTCTTACTTATTATATTGCACTTTTTAAATTTATTATCAGACCTTATTTTGTTTCCAAATATCTTTTGCTTATAGGCTCCTAAGGTAGCAAAAAGATTTATAATATTACCCCACACTAATCTTATGGGTAATATGGGCGGCAATAAGCATGAAAAAAATACGCTTCTTAAGCCATAAACGTTGTATAGGGCTACAATTCTAAAAAATTGTCTCTCAACCATAAAGATTGTTACAAGAAGGCTTGTATACCAGGATAGAGAAAATTTAGGATATATTGGCCTCAGGGGTATAAAAAGAGAGGCTATAAAATATAAGACTACCGGGTAGCCTACAAATGCCAGCAGGTTGCCGATTTTTGCCTTTAAATCTCTATAGAGAGAGTACCTTCCAGAAAATCTTATTCCTTTTGTTTTTACTATATCCTTAAAGGTAAATGACTGCATGGTTATGCCTAGTATCCATCTTGTTTTTTGCCTCACTGCCGCTTTAAAGGTCTTCGGGAACAAGCTACGTGTAGATACAAATTCATATACAAGCTGCCTATCATTATTAATCCGTGGCACTTTTTCAAGCACGTAGTACATCCTGATTCCACGCTCGTACAAGGTAAGAGAAAGTCTGTAGTCTTCAGTCAGACTGTCCTCAGGCAAGACTTCTTCATTAAAATCATCAATGATATCCCGTGAAAGAACAAAGCCAGTGCCTGCTGAAGGAACAAAAGCCCCATTATTATACCTTCCCACCATTGTTATATAATGGTTTTCTGCAAATTCATCTGCATAGGTTCCTGTCGTAAGCTGTTTGAAAAAATTGCCAAACCTTGGCTTTTCAACAATAGGAAACACCGGAAATTGCAAGGCCTTGTGCTTATCTATTAAAAAGTTGGTTACTTTAAATTCATAGGGGTGTACAACATCTTCTGAGTCATGTATTGTTAATGATGCAAATCGGCAGGTATTTTGGATTTCAAATTCTTTTATGTACCCTATAAGATAGTTGATGTTCTGAGCCTTTGTAGTTGGTCCTGGCCTTATATTTATACAGGTATGAACATTTGTATACTTTAAGGATAATCTTTTTACTGCATCAATAGTGGCTGTATCATTAGGGTAGACACCTATAAATATATGATACATGGACCTTGGATATATTGAAGAATTTACCATATTTTCAATTACATCCTCAATTACATTGTCCTCTTTCCATGCAGCAATAACTATTGCTAGAAGCTTTGGTCCCCTTTCATCTAAATCCTTGAGATTAATTCGCTTTTTATTATATTTTTTTCGCCTTATTAATGACAATAAATCCCAAATAAAATATTCTATTCCCATAACTTCAAATAGCAGCACAAGCATAAATCCCGTATTGGATAAATAATCCACTTTTTGTTCTCTCCCTTCGCCTG
>JBDHVO010000148.1:0-3599 GCA_039809675.1 Proteocatella sp. | reverse complement strand
AAAAAAGCAGGGTCTAAAAAATGTTTACATTCATGGATTTATGGACGGCAGAGATACATCTCCAAATTCGGGCATAGACTTTGTAAAGGAAATAGAAGGCTATATGTCAAACGCTGGCATAGGAAGGATTGCCACTATCTGCGGAAGATACTATGCAATGGACAGAGACAATAGATGGGAAAGGGTTGAAAAAGCCTACAGAGCTATTGCTGAAGGAAAGGGCCCAGAGCAAGCATCAGCAGAAGAATGCATTTTGAAATCCTACAGGGAAGGTATAACAGATGAGTTTATAATTCCTTCTGTAGTCCTTAACGGTTATGATGGAATAAAAGAAAATGATTCGGTTATTTTTTTCAATTTCAGACCTGACAGAGCCAGAGAGTTAACAAGGGCTATAGTTGATGATGAATTTAATGGCTTTGC
Source organism: Proteocatella sp. (assembly GCA_039809675.1). Taxonomy (GTDB): domain Bacteria; phylum Bacillota; class Clostridia; order Peptostreptococcales; family Filifactoraceae; genus JAUNKE01. The sequence continues at coordinate 3,176 of JBDHVO010000148.1, read as the reverse complement.
AAGAAAACCTATTAGAACAAAATATATTACCATGACTCAGTATGATGCGACTATTAAAAATGTTGATGTGGCATTTAAACCATCAGTATTGACAAATACTCTGGGTGAAGTCTTGTGCAAAAATGGCCTGAGCCAGCTTAGAATTGCAGAAACAGAAAAATACCCCCATGTAACCTTCTTCTTTAATGGTGGGAAGGAAACAGAATACAAGGGAGAAACAAGAATCCTTGTAAATTCGCCCAAGGTTGCAACTTATGACCTTGAGCCTCAGATGTCCGCCTATGAAGTAACCAGCAGGTTGCTTGAAGACCTTAAAACAGATCCAAAGGATGTAATTATACTAAATTTTGCTAACTGTGATATGGTTGGGCATACAGGTGTATTTTCGGCAGCTGTAAAAGCCGTTGAGGTGGTTGACGAATGCCTTTCAAAAATAGTCCCGGTAATTACAGGAATGGGAGGCAGCGTCCTAATTACATCTGACCACGGTAATGCAGAGCAGATGCTGGCAGAGGATGGAAGCCCCTTTACTGCCCACACTACAGACAGGGTTCCCCTGATTTATGTGAATAAGGATAATAAGAAGCTTAAGCTGCGTGATGACGGAAGATTAAGTGACCTGGCACCTACCATATTAGAAATTTTGAATATACAAAAGCCAGAGGAAATGCTGGGCCTAAGTTTGATTAAAAAATAAGGAGAAAATATGTTTATTACAGAAGTATACGCGAGAGAAATTTTAGATTCAAGAGGAAATCCGACAGTTGAAGTTGAAGTTAGCCTTGAAAGCGGAGTAGTTGGCAGAGCAGCGGTGCCGTCAGGAGCTTCAACCGGGATATACGAGGCAGTAGAGCTTAGAGATGGGGATAAGTCAAGATACCTTGGAAAAGGAGTTCTTAAGGCTGTTGAGAACGTAAACGAAATAATCGGACCTGAGCTTGAAGAATGGAATGTATTTGACCAGGTTGGAATAGACCAGTATATGATAGAGCTGGATGAAACAAAAAACAAGGGCAGGCTAGGAGCAAATGCTATACTGGGCGTTTCCATGGCAGTAGCAAGAGCAGCAGCTGAAGAACTTGGTATACCGCTGTATAGATACCTGGGAGGCATAAATGCAAAGACTCTCCCAGTACCGATGATGAATATTTTAAACGGTGGGGAGCACGCTGACAACAATGTTGATATTCAGGAGTTTATGGTAATGCCAGTTGGGGCCAAATCATGGAAAGAGGCTCTTAGAATGGGAGCTGAAATATTTCATGCATTAAAAGCTGTCCTTTCAGCAAAAGGATTAAATACAGCAGTAGGCGACGAGGGCGGATTTGCCCCAAATCTTAGCTCAAACGAAGAAGCTATCAGGGTAATAATGGAAGCAATTGAAAAGGCTGGCTACAAGGCTGGAGAAGAAGTGAAAATTGCTATGGATGCTGCTGCGTCATCCTTCTTCAATAAAGATAAAAACCTATATGTGCTTGCAGGGGAAGGTAAAGAGCTTACAAGCAGCCAGATGGTGGATTTGTATGAAGAATGGGTCGCAAAATATCCAATAATATCAATTGAAGATGGGCTTGACGAAAACGACTGGGATGGCTTTAAGCTAATGACAGACCGATTAGGTAAAAAAATCCAAATAGTTGGTGATGACCTCTTTGTAACAAATACTGAAAAGCTTGCAGAGGGAATCAAAAAAGGGATTGCTAATTCAATCCTGATAAAGCTCAACCAGATTGGGACAATAACCGAAACCCTTGATGCCATAGAGATGGCAAAAAGAGCGGGATATACGGCGGTTATATCTCACAGGTCAGGAGAAACTGAGGATACTACAATAGCTGACCTGGCGGTTGCAACAAATGCAGGCCAGATAAAAACAGGAGCTCCTTCAAGAACAGACAGGGTTGCTAAATACAACCAGCTTATAAGAATAGAAGATGAGCTTGAGGGAATTTCTCTTTATAGAGGGATAGACACCTTCTACAACCTTAAAAAATAATTATAAAAAATCAGACTGAGCTACTTGTGGTCTGATTTTTTATATATAGGGGAGCTTTCAAAGAGATAGATTTTTGTGTCAAATACTCCTGCTTTGTGCTATACTAAATAAGTGAGCTTTCTAATAAAAGATAAAGGAACATTATTATGAAAATAAGAGAGATTCAAATCGAAGAAAGACCCAGAGAAAGACTCCAGGCAGCTGGGGCAGGGGCATTGAGCGAGGAAGAACTTTTGGCTATAATAATTAGTACAGGAACCAAGGAATACTCAGCCATATCCCTTGGCCGGCAAATAGTCCACAAGGCCAGGAGTATAAGGGGCCTTGCGGATTTGACAATTGACGACTTGACGGATATAAAGGGCATAGGCCCAGCAAAGGCAACCAAAATTTATGCTGCCCTGGAGCTTAGCAAGAGAATTTCAAAATCAAGAGGCCTTGCAGAGTTTAAGGTTGATTCACCTGAGTCCATAGCAAAGATATATATGGAGGAATTAAGATACCTTAAAAAGGAAATAGTAAAGCTTCTTCTAATTGATACAAAGGGCAACATAGTTGGCGATGTCCAGCTTTCTGAAGGTAGCCTTAATTCCAGCATTGTCCATCCAAGAGAAGTATTCAAAGAAGCACTTATTAGATCGGCAAACAAAGTGATTATAATACATAACCATCCATCTGGAGACCCGGGGCCAAGTGAGCAGGATATCCAGATTACAAGAAGGCTTTCTGAAGCAGGAGAAATTATGGGTGTTGAGCTCCTCGACCATATAATAATTGGTGATGGAGAGTTTAACAGCCTTAGGCGGATGGGATATATTTAGTAAGGAACAAAAATGGGATTTTTTAAAAGAAATAAAAGAAAATTAATAATATCGGGACTAGTTGTTGCAGGACTTGCCTTCGGAATAAATGAGCTCTTTGGGCATTCTTTTGTAGGATGATGATAAACCCTGTGCTCAGTGTGACATCGGGGACGACAGGCAGGATTTCCAGCTTTGTTGACAGGAAATACATCCATGATGAAAAACAGGCCGAGATAGACAGGCTGCAAGAAGAGAATCAAAGGCTTAGAAAAGACCGTGTTGAGCTTACAGCTGCCCAAAAGGATATTTCTGAATTAACAGAGCTAAAAAAAATGCTAAACTACAATGAAGAAAAATTTTTTAATAATTACTTATCT
>JBDHVO010000147.1:0-3618 GCA_039809675.1 Proteocatella sp. | reverse complement strand
CACATCTGATTCTTTCAACAAGAGTTTCCTGAGGTACAAGGGTAACCTCTAATTCACCAGCATTCATCTGATTTCCAGTTTCCTTGTTGGTACCTATATGGGATGTGATTACATGCTTTACCTGCTTGTTTACCACCCACTTACCCACTCCTATATCAACAAAGCCTGTATCGTTTGATATTAGGGTTATATCCTTTACGCCTTTTTTTACTATGGCATCAATAAGCACATCGGGAGAGCCTGCCCCTAAAAATCCGCCTACCATTATGGTCATTCCATCATGGATAAGCTCCATTGCACTATCAATACTGATTACCTTATTCTTCATTTATACCTCCATATATTATTCTCATTTTAACTGACCACAACCATAATACCAAAAACATATGTCATATTCAAGAGTAAGATATCCTTTTCCCCCTGTTTTGTCTGTAAAATAACAAAATTCTAAATAAATCTATTCAACAGATATAATGTAGTAATATACTGGCTGATTGCCTCTATGGACCTCTACATCCATGTCCGGGTACTGGTCTTCGATCATGCCTGCCAGCTTGTCGGCATCTGTTTCTGAAATCCCTTCTCCGTAATATAGGGTTATTATGTCATCGCTGCTTTCTTCGACCAGATTTTCCAAAAGCTTAAAGACAGCATTATCTATAGTCTTTTCGCTAGCAACAATAGTTGACCCTGATAGAGCTATAATATCATCCTTATTTATATCTATCCCATTTGAACTTGTATCCCGAACTGCATAGGTTATTTGGCCAGTTTTAACCATATCCTTGGCTTCATTCATGGCCTTCACATTCTCCTCTGGTGCAAGCTCAGGGTTAAAGGCCACAAGGGCGGAGATTGCCTGAGGGATAGTTTTTGTTTCAATCACAATTATGTTTTTTTCTGTAGATAGGTCCTTTGCCTGCTTGGCTGCCATTATTATATTGGAGTTGTTGGGGAAGATAATTATATTATCTGTATTGAGTTTATTTATATAATTCACAAAGTCACTTGTACTCGGATTCATTGTCTGGCCGCCTTCAATTACATAATCAACCGCCAGATCCTTCATTATGCCCTGCATCCCGTCCCCGGCAACGACAGATATAATTCCATAGGCTTTTTTGTCTGCAGGAACATTTTTTAACAGTTCTTTTTGCTGTAACCGCATGTTTTCTATTTTTATTTTGTCCAGCATACCAAACTTGCCTGCTATGGCCAGGACAGAGCCTGGGTCGTTGGTATGGATGTGGGTTTTTATTATGCCCTCATCACCTACAACTACCATAGAATCTCCATGGCCTTCTATTTTTGCCCTCAAATCCTCCGGACTTATTCCCGAGTCAAGTATCATAAATTCTGTACAATAGCCAAATTTAATCTCGCCTTCAAACTGGTGGTTGTCGTGGGTTATAAAGTCATCATAGTCAATCTCATTCGCTTCCTGGATAGCTACAATTTTTCCTTCAAATCCCAGCTTCATTCCTTCAAACAAGGACAGTAGCCCCTTGCCTCCCGAGTCCACAACTCCAGCGTCCTTGAGGGCCTTTAATAGCTCAGGAGTCCGATCAAGGGAATCTTTTGCAGCTTCAGTCATTTTTTCTAGAAATTCTCCAAATTCAATATCAGGGTCATTCTTTACAATTTGCCTTGCTTCTGCAGCAGTTTCTCTTATAACAGTAAGGATTGTACCTTCAACAGGCTTCATTACTGCAGTATAGGCTACCGTTTGAGCCTCCTTAAGGGCTTTTGCAAAGAGCTTTGCATCAAGATAATCCTTCCCTTCTATTCCTCTGGCAAAGCCTCTTAGAATCTGAGAAAGAATTACTCCTGAGTTTCCCCTGGCACCCATTAAAGATCCCTTTGATATCGCTTTTCCTATGCTTGTTAAATCATTTTGCTCTGTCTTGTTTAGTTCATTTATGGCTGATGTAATGGTAAGGGACATATTTGTCCCTGTGTCGCCGTCCGGCACAGGAAAGACGTTTAGCTTGTCTATTACCGGCCTATCATTTGTAAGCTTGTTTGCTCCAGAAATCAGCATGCTTCGCAGCATGATTCCGTCTACTTTGTTCATATGCTCCTCCAGTTATTTCTGTACTCTTACGCCCTGTACTGATATGCCTATTTTTTGAACCTTAAAGCCAGTCTGGCTCTCTACATAATATTTTACTGTATCAATAATGTTTTCCGCTACCGCTGAAATCTTCGTACCATATTGAATTATTACAGACATTTCTATAGTTATTCTGTTTTCTTCATCAACTGTAACCTCCATGCCTTTAAAATCATTTTGTCTTGACAGCAGCTCAAACATTCCCGCTTTATTTTTTGAAGCCATTCCAACAAGGCCATAGCACTCAGATGCCGCAATACTTGCAATTTTTGAAACAACCTCCTGATTAACAGATATTGACCCATATTCATTTATAATATTTAACATGACTCCTCCTATTTAGGTTCTTAAGTATGATTATTTCACCCATCTATTATATCATAGATATGCTTATGTTACACAAATATAAGCCTTGTGTTTAGCATACAAATTTTGCTTGTAAAATAATAAAAGCTTGACCTGTGAAGGCAAGCTTTTGCATTATTTTTCTTATTGAGCTCTTTGAACTTTTCCTGATCTAAGACATCTAGTACAAACCTTAATTCTTTTTGATGAACCGTCCACAACAGCTCTTACTACTCTAAGGTTAGGAGTCCAAGTTCTTCTTGAATGACGATTTGAGTGGCTGACCTGGTTTCCAGAAATTTTGCCTTTGCCACATACATCACAAACTTTTGCCATATAAAGCACCTCCTTTTAATCTAAAATCGTAAAACTAACAAACATAATAGTACCATAGGTCGAGCACAAAAGCAAGGAATATTTCATTTTAAAGCCTTTATTATTTGTTTAGTCTTTTTTACTTTCTACAAGCAGCACTGATCCCTTACTTACAATTACCCGGCCATCTCCTTGGTATTCGTTGGAAAGACCTAGACTCTCCCCTCTTTTTAGGGCCCTGCTATTTAATTTATATTTGAGGTTTTCAAGGCTTACAACTGCATCCTCAAAGAGGGCGAATACAGAAATATAGGAGTCTGATTTAAAGGGCAGGAAAAAATCTCCCTCCCCCCTGAGCATGGCAGTATTGTCTTCTGATATGAGTCTTAATTCTACCCCCTTTTCATGACAATAGTAAAGAAGGTTAAGATTGGCAATGCTGTGGTCCCACCTACTGCCGAAGCCTCCTGCAAGGTCTATTATCCCTGCACCTTCGTTTATGCCTATATTAAGGGCAACATGGGTATCACTGTAATCTTTTTCAGCCTTAAGCCTTATTATTTCTATATTTTGAGATTCAAATCGGATAAACACTTCACTATCAACAGAATCAAAGTCCCCAACCATTATGTCCGGCCTGATACCAGCCTGGTGCAGCACGTTGGCAGCCCCGTCCGCCGCTATTATGAGGTCATAGCTTTTGTATATGCTCTGGAGATATGATGCTTTATTATCTCCATTGGCAACAACCAGGGCTCTTTTAGTTTTCTTATCCTTGTGCATTTTCTCTAAGCACTTTCACGTTGGTTTCAAGATTTCCTGAACCAAATATAGCCGATCCTGCC